>JBBQLA010000329.1:0-4042 GCA_038327485.1 Acidimicrobiales bacterium | reverse complement strand
GCAGGTGAGGTGGTCGTAGCCCAGTCGATCGGCGGCCCGGGCGATCTCGATGACATCGTCGAAGGTGCCGTCGTCCTCCCACTTGGCGTGCGCGCCGGGGAGCAGCGTCAACACCGGGGTGACGATGCCGAGTCGCATCAGGGGTGCAGGATTCCGAGCGCGGCCACGGCCGACACCGTAAGACTTCCGGTCGTGCCCGGTCATGATGTCTCGTTCGCGGTGTTGTCGATGTCGGAACGACACCCCAATGGCCTCGACGACGAGTACCTCGACTGGCATCTCCTCGACCACTTGCCCGAGCAGTACCAGATCGAAGGTCTCCGACTCGGACAACGATGGTTGTCGACCGACGCGTGTCGAGCGGCGCGCGCTGTGGAGGTGGCGCCGTTCGAGCGCGTCGATCACCTCGTCGGGTACTTGTTCGGCGGCCCGGTCGATTCGGCGCTGGACGCCTTCTTCGAGCTCGGGGGCGCTTTGAACCGGGCGGGTCGCATGCCGATGTCGCTGCCGCGGGTGGCCGTGACCGGTTGGGAGGCGACGGGACGCACCGCTGCGCCCCGTGTGTTGGTGGGTGCCGAGGTGGTGCCGTGGCGTCCTCACCGAGGGGTGTATGTGATCGTCGAGTCGATCGAGGCCGGCGCCGATGAGGGTGCCGATCAGCTCGATGGTTTGGTCGAGGTGGACGGTGTGGCCGGGGTGTGGCGGTATCGCGATGGAGGTGTCCGCCACGAGCGATTGCGGGCGATCGATGGCGCGCACCTGACGATCTGTTACCTCGACGGTGAACCCTCGGCAGTGGCTCCAGCGCTCGCCGAACGACTTCGCTCGAGGTGGGCCGACGGCGCGATCACGCCGTTGCTGGCAGGGCCGTTCGACGCGGTGTTGCCGTTCGTGACGGGCCGCCTCAGGGGGGCTTGATCAGGGGGGCGTGATCAGGCGGGCGTGAACTGCGATTCGATCCGGTCGATCGTCGCGAACAGATCGTCGGCCGGAACTGCCGGTGACCACAGGAAGCCCTGCCCGTACTGACAGCCCAACCGTCGCAGCTGCTCGGCCTGGGCGGTCGTCTCGACGCCTTCGGCCACCAAGTGGAATCCGAGGGCGAGACCGAGATGCACCACACCGGTCACGATCCGGTCGTCGGCCTCGTCGCCGCCCAGCCCCATCACGAACGAGCGGTCGATCTTGAGGGCGCTGACGGGCAGGCGCTTCAGGAACGACAGCGACGAATAGCCGGTGCCGAAGTCGTCGAGCGACAGCAGGATCCCTTGTTGCTGAAGGGCTTCGAGGGTCGCCAGCGCGGCGTCGAAGTCGCGCAGCGCCGCGGTCTCGGTGATCTCGATGGAGAGTTGATCAGCCGGGAGTCCGTACTCCATCAGCGTGTCGTGGACGAGTGCCGGGAAGGTGGGGTCCATCAGCTGGAGCGCTGACGCGTTGACTGCCACCTGGAGCCGGCGACCGTGTCGAGCCCACTTCGCCGCGGCGCCGCACGATTGCCGCAGGATGCTGGCTCCCAGGTCGGCGATCAGGCCGGTCGACTCCGCCACCAGAATGAACTCGTCGGGTGGGATCGGCCCGTGCGCTTTGTGGTGCCATCTTGCCAGCGCTTCGACTGCGACGACCTGACCGCTCTGCAGGTCGACGACAGGTTGGAAGAAGGCAACGATCTCGTCCTGCTCGAGGGCCTTGCGGATCTCGCCGGCGAAGTGGAGTCGGCGAGCAGTTTGTACGCCGTGGGCGGGCTCGAACACGACGGTCAGGGCCGTGCCGGCGCCTTTCGCCCGATACAGGGCGCTGTCGGCGTTGCTGATCAGGGTGTCGGCGTCCTCGCCGCAGTCCACCCCGAGCGCGACGCCTTGGCTGACGGTCACGAAGACTTCGCTGCCGTCGAGCAGGAACGGGGCGTAGAAGGTTCGGCGCACTCGATCGGCGATGGCGAGGCAGTGGGCCAGCGAGTCGACCGGGTTGCAGAACACGGCGAATTGATCACCCCCGAAGCGGGCGAGCGACGCGTGTTCCGGGAGCGATTGGCTGACTCGCTGCGAGATGGAGACGAGGAGCTCGTCACCGAGGCGGTGCCCGAGCGTGTCGTTGACGTCGCAGAAATCGTCCAGATCGAAGAAGACGAGCGCGCCGCGATCGGTGCCATTCGCATGGATCGAATCCCGGATGATCTCCAGGAGTCGGTGGCGATTGGGAAGACCGGTGAGCTCATCGAAGTTCGCCAGCCGCTCGATGGCGGCGTTCGCCTGCTCTCGCTCGGTCACATCGCGAATGTTGAACACGATGCCAGCGATGATCGGGTCGTCGAGCACGTTGGTCAAGGTGGCCTCGCGCCACCGCACCTCACCGCTGGCGGTGGTGCGGCGGTAGACCACCACGGGGTGCGATTCCTCACCGGAGACCGCGCGAGCGTGGGCCTGGACGATGAGATCTCGATCGTCGGGATGCACGATGTCACCGATGTGGAGCCCAGACGTCGGGTTGGAGACGGTCGGTGCCAAAGCGTCACGTGATGGGCTGGTCGATCGGACGATGCCGTCGATGTCGACGATGACCACCAACTCCGATGAACGGGCGAGCAGCGATCGGAATCGGACCTCGGCAGCGTGCGCGGCCGCGAGCACTTCGTCGCGGCTGCGGAGGTCGCGCATGGTGACCACGCCGAACCACTTGTCGGTCGCCTTGTCGAGCACTGAGGTCACGTTGAGTTCGACCCGTACTCGCGTGCCTCCTTTGGTGAGGCGCTCGGTGAGAACACCGTTGATCGTTCCTCCGCTCTCGATCAGCCGCAGGAGCTCGTCCGCCTCGCCCCAGCGATCCTCGGGAGCGACGACATGGAAATCGAGTCCGATCGCCTCAGCCGCACTCCAGCCGAGCAGTCGCTCTGCTGCTGGGCTCCAGGTTGCGATCCGCTGGTCGGTCACTGTGAGGATGGCATCCGAAGCGGCGTTGGTGACTGCTTGCAGGGCGGCATCGCCACGCTCGTTGATCAGGCGCAAACTGATGTCGGTGCACATCGACACGATCGACACGACGTCACCGCCGGCGTCCATGAGCGGCACGGCAATGACATCGACGGGCGCCAGGTCGCCGTCGCGTCGACGGCACGTGAACTCCCCGGTCCAGTGGTCACCAGCGAACAGGGCCCTGCGAATCTCCGCGGCGGCGCCGAACCGGTTGAATGGCACGATGAGTTCGCGAGCGAGTTCACCCGTCGCCTCCTGGGCCGACCAACCGAACATTTGCTCGGCGCCGGCGTTCCACAAGGCAACTCGGCCGTCGCGGTCGGTGACGAGAACGGCGGTGTCAACGAGGGACAGAACGGTGTCGAGCACCTCGCCCACCAGGTGATCCAGCGCAGGGAGACGGATGCCTCGATCGGGGTGCAACGGCGGCAGGGTCACCGTCTTTCATCGGCAATTCAGCCAGGTCACTGAGTAATTCAGGGGATGGCAGGCGACGAGCGGGGGTACTGCTTCGCAACGATCCAACCAGGCAGGTGAGGACATGGCAGCCACGACCGATGATGCAAAGGCGATGCTCGAGAATGAACGAGCCGAGACCGTCGAACAGATTGCGTCGTTGTCGCAGCAGTTCGACGAGGTGGTCGAGTCGATCATCGACGTCGCCAACGACGACGAGCACGACCCCGAGGGCCACACCATCGCGGTGGAGCGTCAGCAGTTGGCCGGGCTCCTGCGCGACGCCCGGCTGCACCTGGTGGAAGTCAACGATGCGGTCGGTCGGCTCGCCGATGGCACCTACGGCCAATGCGAGAGCTGCGGATCACCCGTCGGCAACGAACGACTGGCCGCACTCCCAGCAGCGCGGACGTGCGTGGAGTGCGCTGTCTGACTGTCGAGCGGCGTCTGGTCGTGGCTCTCTAGTCTCGCCCCGTGCCTGCCTTGACCGACGCGCCCGAGTTCTTCCTGTTCCTCCCTCAGATGCGGCTGGGGATCGACGCAATCGTGGAACGGGCGGTGGTGGCGGAGCGGTCCGGGTTCACCGGCATCGCCTTCATGGACCATCTCGCGCCCCC
>JBBQLA010000328.1:0-4049 GCA_038327485.1 Acidimicrobiales bacterium | reverse complement strand
CCACGACCTCGGTCATCTCCTCCTCCACCACCACGGTCGGCGCCGTCACGACCACCATCGTCCCCGGCGGATGAGTCTGCCGATCTCCGCCGGTCGTCGTCGTCGTACGGAGTCCGGACTGATCGCCATGGCCCTCGTCCTGATCGGCGCGGCCTACGTGCTGGCCAGCCTCGGCCGGGCCAAGACCCTGCCCACCGACATCATCGGATTCTTGGCCGGCGTGCTGGCGTTGTTCGTCGGCGCCCACCTGGTGATCCGAAAGTTCGCGCCCAACGCGGATCCCATCATCCTGCCCACGGCGGCCTTGCTCAACGGCCTCGGCTACGTGCTGATCGCACGGCTCAACGCCAAGCTGGCGGCCCAGCAGGCCGGTTGGACGCTCGTCGGACTTGTCGGCTTCACCGTCGTGCTCGTGGTCATTCGTCGGCTCCGACTCCTCGAACGGAATCGCTACACGATCGGCCTCGTCGGACTTGGTCTGGTGCTGCTCCCGCTGGTGCCCAAGCTCGGCGTCTCGATCCACGGCGCGCGCATCTGGGCTCGGCTCGGACCCGTCAGCTTCCAGCCGGGTGAGTTCGCCAAGATCGCCCTGGCCATCTTCTTCGCCGCCTATCTGGTGGAACGACGCGAGGTACTCGCTCTCGGTTCGACCCGCATCGGGCCCATCGCTCTGCCCGATCTCCGCGCCCTCGGACCGGTGCTCGCGGTGTGGGGCGTGTCGATGGCCGTGATCGTGTTCGAGACCGATCTGGGCTCCGCGCTGCTCTTCTTCGTGTTGTTCCTCTCGGTGCTGTGGATCGCCACCGAACGCGCCGGCTACCTGGCGGTCGGCAGCGTGCTGTTCGGAGTCGGAGCCGTTGGGAGTTGGAGGGCCTTCGGTCACGTGCAGACCCGCGTGTCGATGTGGCTCGATCCGTGGAAGGACCCGCTCGGCAAGGGCTACCAGATCGTCCAGGCCCAGTACGCGCTCGCCTGGGGTGGCCCGACGGGGAGGGGCCACGGCCTCGGCCTCACCGGTCGCATCCCGTTCCAGGAGACCCACTTCATCTTTGCCATCATCGGCGAGGAGCTGGGCCTCGCCCGAACGACGTTGGTGCTGATCGCCTTTCTGCTCTTGGCCGGTTGCGGATTCCGGACAGCGGTTCGCCTGACCGATCCGTTCTCGAAGTTGCTGGCAGTGGGTCTCACGACGTTGTTGGCGACGCAATCGTTCCTCATCATGGCGGGCGTCACCCGCTTGCTCCCGTTGACCGGTCTGACCCTGCCGTTCGTCTCCTACGGAGGGTCATCGCTGGTGGCCAACTGGGTGCTCGTTGGACTGCTGGTGCGACTCTCCGATCAGGCCAACACCCCGGTCGAGGCGCCGGACGACCTGACCACCGTGCTGGCGGTGCATCACTGATGAACTCTCGGATCCGCCGCTTGGGCCTGGTCATGGTGCTGCTGTACGTGGCGCTTTTCATGAAGCTCAACCAAACCCAGCTACTCGACGCCAAACGTCTCGACGACCGTGCCGACAACAACCGTAAGGTCACCCAGGACTTCAACCATCCCCGAGGCGTGGTAGCTACTGCGGACGGCACGATCGTCGCCGAATCCGATCCGACGAGCGACACGCGGTTCAAGTACCAGCGCACCTATCCCACCGGCGACCTGTTCAGCAGCGTGGTCGGCACGTACTCGTACCAGTTCGGGTCAGATGGCGTGGAGCGGACCTATTCCGACCAACTGTCGGGCCGCACCACCGAGCTGCGCTATCCGTCGCTCAAGGACCTCTTCAGCGAAGACCCCAACGTGGGCGATGTTCACCTGACGCTGCGGGCGGATCTCCAACAGGCGGCCAAGGACGCGCTGGGGGATCGCAAGGGTTCGGTCGTCGCCGTCGACCCGCGGACTGGCGCCGTGCTGGCCCTGTGGTCGTACCCCTCCTACGACTCCAACCTGGTCGCCACCAATGACGCGGGCAAGGCCAAGGCCATTCGCGAGCTCCTCGACGCCAGCCCCGACAAGCCTCGTCTGGCGAAGACGTACCGCGAGCGGTTCTTTCCCGGCTCGACGTTCAAGATCATCACTGCGGCGGCCGGTCTCGATTCCGGCAAAGTGTCGGACACGTCGCCGGTGTATCCGGTGCAGCGTTCGTTCACGCCGCCGCTGACCACGCGGCCGATCAAGAACTTCGGCGGTGAGTCGTGTGGTGGAGCCCTGCCGGATCTGCTGCGAGTGTCCTGCAACTCCGGATTCGCCGCGATGGGCTCGTTGACCTTGGGCCCGCAAACGATGATCCAGCAGGCCGAGGTGTTCGGCTTCAACTCGGTTCCACCGATCGATCTGCCCCAAGCAGTGTCATCGACCTATCCGACCGACTTCGGGAAGCGGGTGAAAGCTGGCGCCAATCCAGGCGACGCCGACATCTTCGAGAACTCCGCCAAGTTGGCGCAGAGCTCCATCGGCCAGAACGACGTCTCGGCGACCCCCCTGCAGATGGCCCTGGTGATGGCGTCGGTGGTCAACGGTGGCCGGATCATGAGGCCGCACGTGTTGGACAAGATCACGGACTCGCGCGGCCGGGTGGTGCAGACCTACGAGACCTCGGTGTGGAAGACCGCCATGACCGCTGAAGCCGCCGCCACGCTGCGCAACGATCTCATCGGGGTGGCTCAGAACGGCACAGCGACCGGTCTGCAGATCCCCGGCCTCGAGATCGGTGGCAAGACCGGCACTGCCCAGCTCGGCACCCCGACGCCCAAGAGCCACGCGTGGATCGTGGCCTTCGGGGGTCAGCCCGGCCAACAGTCGGAGATCGCCGTGAGCGTGATCGTCGAAGGGCAGGACGGTGCCAGCGAGCAGACTGGCGGCCGGGTCGCGGCGCCCATCGCCAAGGCGGTGATGGCCAAGGCGCTCGGTCGTTAGTGCGGGGGCATGCCGCGGTCCCGAACGAACCGCTCACTAGTGTGCAATGACCATGTCTGAGACGGAGAACCCTTCCGCGCCCAAGGTGCTGGGAGGGCGTTACGAGATTCACCGCAAGATTGCTCGCGGTGGCATGGCTGAGGTGTACCTCGCTCGAGATCGGTCCCTCGACCGCCCGGTCGCCGTCAAGATGCTGTTCCCCGAGTTCGCCACTGACCCGGCGTTCGTCGAACGATTTCGCCGGGAAGCGCAGGCGGCTGCCAACCTCGCTCACCCCAACATTGTGGGTGTCTACGACTGGGGCACCGAGAACGGCACCTATTACATCGTCATGGAGTACGTCGACGGCGAGTCGGTGGCGGACATCTGCCGGACGTCGGGGCCCATGCGTCCTCGACGGGCCGCAGAGATCGCCGATGAAGTCGCCGCGGCGCTCGGTTTCGCCCACTCCAAAGGAGTCGTGCACCGCGACATCAAGCCGGGCAACATCCTCATCTCGGCGTCGGGTTCGGCCAAAGTCGTCGACTTCGGCATCGCCCGGGCGCTGTCGTCGCCGTCGGAAGAACTGACTCAGGCCGGCTCGGTCATGGGAACGGCCACCTATTTCTCGCCGGAACAGGCGCAGGGGTTCCAGGTCGATTCCCGCAGTGACCTCTACAGCCTGGGTGTGGTGCTGTTCGAGATGGTGTGCGGACGCCCTCCCTTCACCGGCGATTCCCCAGTGTCCATTGCGTACAAGCACGTGCAGGAACCGCCGCCCCGACCGTCGAAGCTCATCTCCGGCCTGCCCGCTGGGCTCGAGGCCATCATCGGCAAGCTCCTGTCGAAGCACCCCGACAACCGGTACCTCTCGGCCGAGGACCTCCGATCCGACCTGCGTCGCTTCCTGGAGAACCTCGACCCCATCGCGCTGACCGAGCAGGCACCACCCGCGCCGGTGGTCGACCCCAACGCCACCGTCGCCGTCGCGGTGCCGTCCAACGTCACCACGAGTCTGCCCATCATGTCGCCGCCGGTCTCTCTCGTCACCCAGTACGACGAACCTCAATACGACGACGAGGACTGGGAGGAGGAAGAGAACGCGCGACCACAGCGCACCGGGCTGTTCGTCGGACTACTGCTGGTACTCCTTCTGGTCG
>JBBQLA010000327.1:0-4052 GCA_038327485.1 Acidimicrobiales bacterium | reverse complement strand
GCCTCCATCACGATCAGCATGCCGCCCAAGTAGTCCCACACGCCGTGGTTCGAGCCGGTGCAGTCGAGGTATCCGTCAACCGCGCCCTCGGCGACGAAGCACAGATCGAGGGCGGCGGCACCGAACGCACGGTACTGGCCCCACCCGAAATGGAGGGGGGCGTGACCGTTCATGGCGATCAGCGACTCCCCCCTCGACGTCGGTGGGGCCACTGCGATCGGCGCACCGTCCTTGTAGGCCCCGCCGCCCCGCACTGCGTCGTAGCGAACGCCGGTGGCCTGGTTCACCACCACCGCGGCGCGCACGCCGTCGGCATCGACTGCGGCCAGGCTCGTGGCGTAATGCGGAATGCCCCGGCTGGCGTTGGTGGAACCGTCGACCGGATCGACCACCACGCAGATGTCGCGGTCGGGGTGATGACGCCCCGACTCCTCCGACAGCAGCCCCAAGCCTGCACCGGTGAGTACCCGGATGGCAGCCGCATCAGCGACGAGGTCGAGCCCGTACTGATCGTCGCGCTCGCCCGGCCGCCGCCAGTCGTCGATCCCGTCAAGTACCGACCGGATCTCGGCCACGGTCGCCACCATGACTTCGATCAGCTCTGCGTCATCCACGACGCGACGGTAGTTCGCCGACTCCCCTATCCTCACGACGTGGCCATCATCGACGTGCCTGGTTTCATCGCGGATCTCAAGGATCACGCCACCCGTCATGGTTTCCACATCCACGACGAACGACATTTCGTCGAGTCGTACTCCATGCGACAGGCGTGGGAGGTCGACTTGCACCCCGAGGAGGCGTGCGGTGGGCCGCTCGACCTGCACCTGTCGCTCGAGGTCGAACCCCGCATCGTGTTCGCATTCGAGGACCTCGTCGTCGACCTGCCCGAGGACGTCGAGCCCGAGGATCGCTATTCGGTCCCGCTGATCTTCACGTGGTCGCTTCCACCGCTGCCGAAGTGCCCCGACCTACTGGTCCTGGCCACTGAATTGGCGGGCATCGGCGGGGTCGACCTCCCGCTCGAGGTCTCCGCGATCGACTCGTTCGCGCTCGTGACCGACCCGGCCGAACGAACCCTTGCCATCGTCGCACGCGTCGAGGTCTCGCTCAGCCAGATCTTCCTCGGCACCGAGGACCTGTGCGCGGCACTCGACGGCTGTCTCGAAGTGTCCCGCTACGTCCTGGATCGAGCTCCCGGCTGGCTCGACGACCTGTGAGCGACCAGACCGCCCACAGATCAGCCTGGGTCGACCTGGTCGATCCGACTGCCGCCGAACTCGACGCCGCGCTCGAAGCCAACGTGCGGCTCGTCGAACCGACCCGCGAGATGTTGCTGGAACCGGTACGCGATTCCACCGAGCGTCGCCCGTTCCTGCGCGAGGAGTCCACCGGCGACGGCTCGAACTACGTCGTGGGTCTGCTCCTGGCACCCTCCGAGAGCGGGGACCAGGACGAACCCATCGAGTTCCACGAGGTCGACGTGATCATCACTCCGACCCAGATGATCACCGTACGCAAGACCGGCCCTCGCGGTCACGCCTACGACTGCACCGGCACCCAGCTGTTTTCGGTGCGAGTGGGTGACCCACCCGGACTCGCGCTGTGGCACCTGGTGGACGACATCGCCGAGGGTTATCTCGACATCATCGAGCAACTCGACGACCGCATCGGCGACCTCGAGGACGCTGTGGAGGATGGGCAGACCGACCACATCCGGCTGCACATCGCCCGCATCCGCCGCATGCTGCTCCACACCCGCCGTAACGTGTCGCCACTACGCGACGCCACCCGAAACGTGCTCGACGATCGAGTCGAACTGGCCGGCCAGCAGCTCTTCCCCCGCGACGTCGAGAGCCGCTTCGCCCAGACGTACGACAAGTTGCTGCGGGTCACCGATGAACTCGACCTGGCCCGTGACCTCCTGGCAGGGGTCCGTGACTATCACCAGGCGGAGATCGCCAACGAGCAGAACGCAGTGATGAAGCGGCTCACCATCGTGGCCTCGATCCTGCTGCTGCCGACATTCATCGTGGGCCTGTACGGCCAGAACCTGAAGGGCGCACCGGAGTTCGGGTGGGCCCACGGCTACTGGTTCTCGTGGGCACTGATCATCGCAACGACGATCGGTCAGCTGGTTTATTTCAAGCGCAGACGCTGGTTCTGAGCTTGACCGCCAGCCGCCTACCAGAGCGGGTTGTTGGCGATGTCGATGCAGTCGGTGCGTCCGGTGCCGTAGTAGTCGTCGTGGCCGGCGTCGAGGGTGAGATTCGTCGGATCAGGAAAGGCGCTGCCCAGGTAGAGCACATCGGACGCCGTGTCGGTCACGTTGCCGGCGCCGTCGGAGTGCGCTGCGCAGGATGGAACAGCGCCGAGCGCGTGGGTGAGCTCCTTCGCCGTGAGAAAGGTGCCGCCATAGCCCATGAGCGAATTCGCGTCGGGCGAATTTCCCGAACACGAGCCGCCGACGAACAGGATCGACACGTGCGATTCGGTGGTCGAGCACTGCCCTGGATCAGCGGTCACGTAGACCAACGCGTGCGCACCTGTCATCGGCAGACCCAGGTTGGTGAGGTCCTGACGCACCGTCGCCGCAGTCGTGTCCGCCGCGATGGTGCTCAACGCGACCGATCGGACGGCGATGTCCGTACCGGAAATCACGAGCTTGGGTCGACGTCCGGCCGACTGAGCGGAGAACCAATCGCCGACCACGGTCAGCTCATGGCGGATCGCCGCGATGTCAGGCGCCACGGCACCAACGGGAGCTGCAGTGATCACGTCGAAGTGATCCGGCGACCCGGGCGGGAAGAAGTCGACCGGGGCCGGCGTCGTCGTGGGCGGGGCGACCGGGCCGGGGGTGACAGAACCCGGCTGGGCCGCGGCCTTGGCCGCGGCCACCTGCGCTGCCGCAGCATCTTCCGCGGCCTTCTGCGCCTTGAGCTTCGCGATCAACCTGAGGCCGTCGGCCTTCGAGATGAACCGCACCCAACGGCCGTTCTTGCAAGTGAGCACGTAGGTGGCGTCCTCGGCGATACCTGACTTGCAGCGCCTGCCGGCGACTGCTGTCTGACAAGCAGCTCCCGTGGCGATCACGGCGACCAACACCAACGAAGCGACGAGCCTGTTCGTCCCATGCGATTTCTTCATTCAGCCCCCCAGCCATAGCGCTCTGACACGCCTTCGGGGAGGGTACCGGAGACGTCCGGCGACGACCAGAGCGCCTCAGGCCGGGCGCGACAGCCGAAGGTGTGGCACCGAGCGCACCCGGGCTGGGTCCGGGTCGAGGTCGACCGCGGCGCGCACGCAGTTTCGTCCTGACTCCTTCGCTCTGAGCAGCGCCGCATCGGCTCGACGGAACAGGTCGTCGAAATCGTGGTCGAGGCCGGCTGCTTCAACCACGACTCCCACCGACGTCGTCACGGTCGGCTTCGTCCCTGATTTCTGCACCGCCACCCGCACGTGCTCGGCCAGATCCATCGCCATCGCGGGAGTCACCCCGATCAGCACCGCCAGGAACTCTTCGCCGCCGATGCGAAAGATCACGTCCGACGAGCGGAGGTGTTCCTGAATGGCCGTGCTCACTCGCGCCAAGACTTCATCGCCGACGTCATGGCCCAGATCATCGTTGATGGCTTTGAAGTGATCGAGGTCGAACACCAGCACCGCGACCGGAAGGGCCCGGAACGCGGCCTTCTCCAACAGCTCATCGGTCCGAGACCTCAGCGAACGCCGGTTCAACAACCCGGTGAGCGGATCGATCACCGACTCCTTGCGGTAGGACTCGTCGGATCGCAGCAGCGTGTAGGTACCGGCCGTGACGACGACGGTGACGGCGGCGGTCACGATCGCGGTCATCAGCACTGCTGGCGTGAGCGGCCGGAGATAGCCGAGTCCAACGGCGAGCTCGGTGGCGATGGTCAGCGACGAGCCGAAGGCGAGCACCGGTGGTGGATAGCGGCCGATCAGCGGCATGATCATGGCGGTGAAGGCGGGGAGCAGGGCGGGCGACGACCGGCTGTAGATGACGACGAGCAGGGCGACATTGCCGAGCATCA
>JBBQLA010000326.1:0-4058 GCA_038327485.1 Acidimicrobiales bacterium | reverse complement strand
ACCCCAGCCAGGCCACCGAGCCGTACTGCTCGCCGCTGTTGGCGACCGACCACTCGAAGCTTCCGCCGGCTTGGATCATGACGTGCGAGTTCGATCGCCTGCGCGGCGACGGCGAGGCCTACGCGGCTGCGCTCCAAGCCGCCGGCGTGGCCGCCACCCACGTTCGTCTCGCCGGCCACGTGCATCCCTCGTTCGCCTTCACCCGCATCGTGGCGTCCGCCGCGGCCTACGAACGTGACGCCATCGCCGCGCTCGCTCAGGCCTTCGCTCGCTGACGACGCCGCTACTGAACAGTGAGGATCGGGCGGTCGCCGGGTCGGGGGTCGACGAGGGGACAGCGGGTGCCGGTGTAGACGGTCGGCATGCAGCGGTTGCAGTGGACGCAGCCCGACGCGACCGCGGTGCCGTCGCGCCACTCGTTGATCAGGTCGGGGTGGTGCAGGATCGCCCGTCCCATCGCCACGAACTCGAACCCCTCGTCGATGCCGCCCTGCGCGGTGTCGAGCCGGCTGATGCCACCCAGCAGGATGAGCGGCAGGCCGACGGCCGCGCGGAACTGCCGAGCCATGTCGAGGAAGTAGCCCTCCGTGTAGGGGTAGCTGCGCAGGAACTTCGATCCCACCAGTTTGAAGCCGGGGCGCAGGTACCAGGGCAGGGTCGCTCCGAACTCCTTGAGCGGGGCGTCGCCTTTGAAGAGGTACATCGGGTTGGCCAGCGAACTGCCGGCGGTCAACTCGATGGCGTCGAGCGCGCCGTCGGCCTCGAGCCACTGGGCCACCTGCAAGCTGTCCTCGATGCGCAGCCCGGAGCGGAATCCGTCGACCATGTTGAGCTTGGCCGTCACCGCCACCCGGTCACCCACGGCCTCGCGAACGGCCGTGACGACCTGTCGGGCGAAGCGGGCTCGGTTCTCCAGTGACCCGCCCCAACGATCGGTGCGCTTGTTGAACTGCGGACACAGGAACGCACTCAACAGGTAGTTGTGGCCGAGGTGGATCTCCAACGAGTCGAAGCCGGCCTCGACACAGAGCAACGCGCCGCGTCGGTAGTCCTCGGTGATGCGGGCGATGTCGGCTTCGTCGGCCGCCTTGGTGCGACGCATCCCGAGCGGATTGAACATTCGGCCCGGAGCGATCGACCGCGCCCGATTCGAACGCGAGTTGGCCACCGGGCCGGCATGTCCGATCTGTGCAGCGGCCAGAGCTCCCTCGGCGTGGATCGCATCGGTGAGACGTCGCAACCCCGCCGCCGCGCCGGGCACCAGCAGCATGCAGCCCGAGTCGGTGCGGCCCTCCGGCGCCACGGCCAGGTAGGCGACGGTACTGAGCGCGGCGCCACCGGCGGCGACGCGGCGATGGAACTCGATCAGCTCATCGGTGACCACGCCGTCGGGAGTGACTCCTTCGAACGTCGCCGCCTTGATGATCCGATTGCGCAGAGTGAGGGGACCGAGTGATGCGGATTCGAAAACCGTGGCCATCTCCGCAGCTTGTCAGGTCGGTGCTGGTGTCAGGCGGGCGCCCAGACGAACGACGTGCCGCTGTTCGAAAAGGTGAAGCCGGTGTCGGTGCAGGGCGTGACCGACCAGCGGCCGGTCGGATTGCCGAACCCAGCGGCGAACTGGCGCGCCGTCTCCTCATCCATGGTCATCACGAGGTTCCCGTGGAGGTAGGCCGAGAGTTGACCGGTGATCGAGCCGGCGTCCCACGCATCCAGTGTGGCGGGGTCGGTGCGCGTCGTCGGTAGCCCGAGGCGGCCGGTGATCTGCCCGCCGAATCTCACGTGGTTCTCCATCGTCGTGTCGACCGTCGGGGCGGCCACCCACTCCGACATGGTGGACAGATCGATGGTGAACGTGCCGTCGGCGGCCACGTCGAGCGTGGCGCCACCGCCGCCAGAAATGGTCTGGAAGACCTCGCTGCTGATCGGCGCCATGGTGAACCGCCCGACGTAGCACTGCTGTTGTTCGCCGCACACCTCCAACAACGTGCGTCCACGGATCGTCACGCTTCCGGCGGCCGGTCCGGCGGCGATGGCGATGGCCATGTGCTCGGCGCCGCGGAGCTGGGGGAACTCCCGCCCGGCCTGGACCGTCTCCGGCGGACAGACGCACACCGTGCCGGTGCACCACTGGCCTCCTACGGCGGAGAGCCGTTCGCTGTTGGTGTCGAGTCGCACGGTGCCGCCGGTTCCCGGGCTGATGTCGATCTCGGCGATCTCGGCGGTGATCGAGACCCCGCTTCGCTTGCTGGCGAACGGGGTCGACTCGACGCTGTCGGACGCGCCGTTGCCCAGCACTCCGAATTCGCCCGGAGCGTGCACCACGAGTGCCGGGACCCCAGGTCCGGCCAGGTCCCAGTCGGGACCCCAGTCGGAGAGGTCGAACTGACGAGCTCCCCATCGATCCAGCAGATCGTCGACCCCATTGACCGAGTCTGCGTAGGCCTGCTCGTTGGTGTCGTCGACGGTGATCTGCTGCACCCGACGGATCAGGTTCGGGATGCTCTGTTCGACGAGTGAGAAGAAGCCCACCGCGTCGTAGTTGCGCTCGAACAGCGGAGTCGTCGGGGACTCCTGCCAGACCTGATAGGTGGAGTACAGGATCCCTTCGTCGGCGGCCCCGGTCCCGGCCACGGTGCTGGCTGCGACCCAGTTGGCCAGCCCTTCGCGCACCCAGATGGGCTGTCCCCGGCGCCCGTTGCGCCAGTGGCCCTGGTAGCAGTGGAACAGCTCGTGGACGAGCGGCAGGCTCGGTCCGCGCAGGTCACCGATCCGGGTCGGGTTGATGGTGACCCGACAGAGGTCCGGCCGCACCCGTGCGGTCCAGGCCAATGCCCGGGCGTTGACGTTGGACGGATCGAGGATGTGCACCATCAATTGCACGTGGATCGGCTCAGCGGCACCGCCGAGCGGCCCGAGGCGCGCCTCGAGCAGCGCCAGCGACTGGTCGAGGTTCGATCGGTAGACCTCGGCGCCGGGACCGTCGGAATCGTCGGGTGTTGTCGCCGCGGATCTGCCTCGGTGGCCGGCGGTCGGGCTCTGGGTCGGCGGGGTGGCCGGGTCGGTACCGAGCAGATCGGAGATGGCGCTGCGCTGCTCGTCGGAGAGATCTGCCCAATGATCCGAGACCGCTTCGAGCGCCAGCGTGCCCGAGGGCAACGCTCCCTTGGGTCCGTCGTGAACCGTCACGCCCGGTACCGGGCCGAACGCCAACACGAACAGCTGCAAGGCCTTGTCCGTCGGCAATTGGTCGGTGGTCTGGCCGGCCAGGATCTGTTGCACATCGGTCAGCGCCGGTGCCTTGATCTCGAAGCCGCTGACGCGTGCCTCGGTCGCTCCTGCCTTGGTCGCTCCTGCCTTGGTCGACGGGGCAGGCGCAGCAGCGCCACCTCCGCTGGAACCGCAGGCGGTGCTGATCACCACGATGGCCAGGGTCAGGACGAGCGCGCGACGCATGGCGATCCCATCGGCGCCTCGTCACCCAGATTGAGCCGGCTTGCTGGAGTCGGACTCAGCCGGCGAGCGGACTGCCGCAGTCGAACGTGGCTGACACGTCGTCGTCGCCGGTCGGCGGAAGGCCCTTGATCGTGCCGGTGACCTTGGTGGTGCGGATCGTGGCCGCGTCGACCGTCGTGCCTTCGCTCGCGCCGACGACCGTACTGAAGGCGTAGCCAGCTTGGCGGCGAACACCGCCGATCGTCGCGCTGAGCACCGATCCCACGTTGCTCCCCGACTGAGCAGGCACCTGCATGGTGACGTAGTCGGGCCAGGTCCCTTCGAAGCCCGGCCCGGGAGCGGTGCCGGCGTCGATCTCCAATTTCGGTCCGTTGACCCAGCAGACCCCTGTGATGTCATGCGGGGTGCCGTCAATTGTCACGGTCACCGTTGCGGGCCCGTTGCAGAACGTCATGAGCACGTGGTCGGCGCCAGGGGAGTGCTCGCCGCAGGCCCCGCCGGAACCATTGGGCCAGCCCCTGGTGAACATCGCGTCGGGCTGATCGGTGTCAGGCGTGGTCGTCGTCGACGAGCTCGATGGGCGCGTCGTCGACGATTCGGCC
>JBBQLA010000325.1:0-4062 GCA_038327485.1 Acidimicrobiales bacterium | reverse complement strand
CGGGGGCGTCGGCGGCGATGAACTTCTTGATCGCGCCCAGGTAGGACTTGCCGTAGTCGTCGTTCTGGTACAGCACGGCGATGGTGGCGCCCGGCTTGACCGTCTTGAGGTACGTCATGAAGGCGACCGCCTCGGTGGCGTACGACGGCAGGCCGCCGATGTACCACGGCGACTGGTTGTTGTTGCCCCACTCGGGCGAACCGGTCGCCAGGCCGATCGACGGGACGCACTGCTGGTTCATGTACTGACGCACGGCCAGGTTGGTCTCGGTGCCGATCTCGCCGACCATGGCGAAGATGCCGTCGTTCTCAACGAGGCCCTTCACCACGCCGGGGGTGTTGGCCGGGTCGTAGCCGTCATCGCCCTTGGCCAACTTGATGGTGTAGGTCTTGCCGTCGCCGGCCTTGACCCCACCCTTGGCATTGACCGAGTCGAAATACTTCTCGATGCCCTTGGTGACGGTGTCGTAGATGGCGTAGGGCCCCGACGTCGGGCGAACCGTGCCGACGAGGATCTCGCTGCCGGTGATGCCCTTGGTCGGCTGGTACGTGCCCTTGCAGTCCTTGGTCGGATCGATGAAGTCGGCTTTCGCCGCTGGGGCGCCGTTCTTCACCGTGGTCGTAGCGCCGGTCGACGTCTTCGCGTCCTTGCCGCACGAGGCGGCAATGATCGACAGACAGAGCAGGGCGGCGACGAGTCGCCACCAACGGGTTCGGGTCATGAGGATGCCTTTCGGGTGATGGGTGGAGGAGTTCTTCTTCGGGACAACCAGGCGCCGAACTGTCGCACCAGGCCCATGATCCCGCCGGGTGCAACGAGCATGAGCAGGATGAGTGCGACGCCGAGGATGAGCGGCGTGGCCGGTTTGAACCGTTCCGGCAGGACTTCCTGGTTGATGACGTCGTTGAAGAATCCGTAGACGACCGCACCGACGGCGGGGCCCAACACGGTGGCCGGACCGCCGATCACGACGGCGACCAGGAAGTACAACGAGATCGTGAGCACGAAGCTGTTGGGGCTGAGCTGGAGCTCCTTCAGGGCGAACAATGCGCCGCCGACACCCGCCAATGCGGACGACAGACCGAACGTGATGACCTTGACCCTGGCCACGGCGACGCCGTTGACCTCGGCCGCCACCTCGTTGTCGCGAACTGCCACGATGGCGCGACCCATGCGTGAATTGACCAGGTTGCGCACCATGAGGAAGCACACAATGGCGACAACGAGCAGCACGTAGAACTTCCACTGCGTGTCGGTCAGACCGCTCCACGACGGTGCTTTCCACTCGACCAGGAACTCCTGCAGTTCGCCGCGGTACTCCTGGCTCGAGGTGATGCGCAGCCCTTGCGAGCCGCCGGTGATCGACTCGAACTGCTTCAACAGATCCGGGAACAGCGTGGCGACCGACAGGGTCACGAGCGCCAGGTACAGCCCCTTGATGCGCAGGGCTGGCAGTCCGATGATGATGCCGGCGAAGAAGCACACCACTGCTGCCACGAGTATGCCCAGCAGGAAGTTGCCTTCCCGAGCGTTGATCGTGAGGGCCGCGGCGTAGGCCCCGAGTCCGAACAACGCACCGTGGCCCGCCGAGATCTGCCCGTTGTACCCGGTGAGCAGATTGAGGCCGAGCGCGGCGACGGCCAGTGGGATCCATCCGGTGACCCGGCTGACCCAGAAGTCATCGAGCACCTGGGGCAGCACGAACAACGCCGCGATGATGACGGCCCACGGCGCCAACCGCATCAGCATGGCCCGGCGATCGCCGGCCACCGACGTGCTCACGGGAACGTCCGTCGTGGTCATACCCGCGAGACCTGCTTCGACCCGAACAGGCCCTCAGGTTTCACCAGCAGCACCAACAGGATCAGCACGAACGCCGGAGCGAGGGGCATCTTCGACAGGAAACTCACGTAGCGCGGCAGCACTTCGGTCACGACGCCAACCACCAGACCACCCACGACCGCACCGACCAGCGAGTCAAAACCGCCAAGGGTGATGGCGGCGAAGGAATACACCAGGATCAACAACATCAGGCTCGAGTTCAGGCCGCGGTCCGGCGCAGCGAAAGTGCCCGCCACCGCCCCCAGCGCCGCGGCGAGACCCCAACCGACCAGCAGGATGCGTGACACCGGCACCCCCGACAACGCGGACGACTCGGGGTTCGAGGCCACCGCACGCATGGCCAGGCCGAGCTTGGTTCGACGGAACACGACGTAGAGAACGATCACCTCGACCGCGAGCACTGCAACCGCACCGATCTTCTGCCACGCGATCGACAAGTCACCGACCTGGACGGCGCCGCCGCCGAACAGCTTGGGCATGTTGCGATCGCCGGTGCCCCAGATGAGCTGCGCGCCGGCGTTGACACCGAGGAACAAGCCGATGGTCACGATCACCACGGCCAACGGCTTGGTGTGGGGGTCGCCAACCGGTTGCACTGCGACGCGGAACACGACCGCACCGAACAACGCGCCGGCGACCATGCCGGCAATGAGAGCGAGCGGCAACGGGAAACCCAGATCGTGGAGTTGCCACACGACGAACGTCGAGAACATGGCGATTTCGCCCTGGGAGAAGTTGAGCAGGCCGGTCGAGCGGTAGATCACCACCAGGCCGAGCCCGACCATGGCATAGAGGGCGCCGTTGCCGACGCCGATGACCCCGTACTGGAGGAACTCGGAGAGCTGGAAGCCGATCACAGGTCACCACCCAAGTAGGCGCGTCGGATGGAGTCATCGGCCTTGAGTTCGTCGGCGGTGCCTTGGCCCACGATGCGGCCTGACTCGAGCACGTACCCGCGAGCGGCGAAGTCGAGGGCGAGGTTGGCGTTCTGCTCGACCAACAACACTGCGGTGTTGGTCTCGGCGACCAGCTCGCCCACTCGGTCGAACACCTCTCGGGTGACCAGTGGCGCCAGGCCGAGCGACGGCTCGTCCAACAGCAGGAGCTTGGGCTTGGACATGAAGGCGCGGGCGATGGCGAGCATCTGCTGTTCGCCACCACTCATCGAGCCGGCGGCCTGCGTACGCCGTTGGCCGAGCCTCGGGAACACTTCGCACCACCGGTCGATGTCGGCTTCGACGTCGCCGTCTCGCCGGGCGTACCCGCCGATGCGGAGGTTCTCCTCGACGGTCAGGTCGACGATCGTGCCTCGACCTTGCGGCACGTGAGCGATGCCGCGAGCGACCAACTTGTCAGGGCGGGCTCCGAGCACCGACTGTCCGTCGAACACCATCGATCCCTTGGCGTCCAGCATGCCGGAGATGGCTCGCAATGTGGTCGTCTTGCCGGCGCCATTGGCGCCCAGGATCACGACCGCCTCGCCTTCGGCAACAGTGAGCGACAATCCATCGAGCACTGCGACCGGGCCGTAGCCGGCGCTCAGATCCTTCACCTCGAGCAGGCTCATGCCGGACCACCGAGATACGCCGCGATCACTCGTGGATCCTCACGGATCTCGGCGGGTGTGCCCGACGCGATCCGCTGGCCGAACTCCATCACCACGATGCGATCCGAGATCGCCATGACCATGCCCATGTGATGCTCGACCAACAGCACCGAGATCTTGTGCTCGTCGCGCATTGACCTGATCAACGCAGCCAGCTCGTCGACCTCGCCGTGGGTCAACCCGCTCGCCGGTTCATCGAGCATCAGCAGGCGGGGTTCGCTCATGAGCGCGCGCGCCAGCTCGATGCGCTTCAACGTTCCGTAGGGCAGCCCGGCGCACGGCCGGCCGGCGTGGGACTCGAGCCCGAGCCGTTCGAGGAGCGCCATGGCCTTGACGTTGACTGTCCGCTCCGACCTCCAGGTGGGGAACGATGCCACCGCGGCGACGAAGCCGCCCGAGGTGGCCGAGTGTGCGCCCATCACCACGTTCTGCAACACCGTGAGGCCCGGCACAAGCGCCAGATTCTGGAACGTCCTGGCGATGCCCACCGTGGCGATCCGGTGAGGGGGCAGTGCGAGCAGGTCGGTGCCGTCGAAGGTGACGGTTCCTTCGCTCGCTTCGTAGAGGCGGCTCACCACGTTGAACAGGGTGGTCTTGCCGGCGCCGTTGGGGCC
>JBBQLA010000324.1:0-4063 GCA_038327485.1 Acidimicrobiales bacterium | reverse complement strand
TCGGCCGGCAACCTGTCGCTGATCGCCGCTGCGGCAGTCTCACTCGACCAGATCACTGTCGAGGAGTTGCCGACGGACTCGACTTCGCAGCATGTTGGACTCATGGCAGCTCGCCGGTTCTTCGATCGATTGAACGAACGTGTAGCGCGCGCCCTGAATGGGCAGGTCCGTCGGCGTGAAGACGGCACCTTCGTCGTCGAGTGGCGCGCCGGCGACCGAGCCATGATCGAGGCGTTGAGCGACGAGTTGGTCGAGATGGTGTCGACCGACGATCCGGCGTTGGCCCGGCTCTTTCCTCCCGCCTACCTCGACGACGACGAACGAGCCGACGGGTTCGCCGCACTGACCCGAGATGACCTGATCGAGCGGCGCCGCGCGGCGGCTGCGGTCCTGGTGGCGGGGATGAACGCAGACCATGTCGACGGTGCCCAGTTGCTCACGATGATGCGGGCGCTCAACGACCTGCGGCTGGTGCTCGGAACCCAGCTCGACGTGAGCGAGGACACTCGGCCCTCACGCATCGACATGCGTCGGCCCGACGCGGCCAAATGGTTCGCCTACGAGCGGCTGTCGATGCTGCTGGACGACCTGATCTCAGCCCTCGAGCCAGGCTGAGGTCGGCCGACTACGAGCAGTCAGTCGCGGCGGACTTGAGGAGCTGGCGCACCTCGGTACGGCGCTCATCGCTCACCCCTGATCCGGTCAACTCGTCCGGGGAGAGTTCGCGCACCACCTTGTCGGCGCCGCACAACGCCTGCTCCCGGCTGGACCCTTCACTCACCAGCAACTCGGCGAAGTCGAGACGCGTTGCCGGCAGCGCCAACGCATCCGAGGACCGACCGATGGGGACGCGCGCGGTGGCGGACGCTCCGGGATCGCACGTCTCGAGCGAGACCCGGCCGCCGATCGCCGAGTGGGTGATCAGCGTGGGTTCGGGCATGGCCGCGGCCCATTGGGTGAAGGCGTCGTTGAGCTCGGTGGCATCATCGGCGCGGCGCATGGCGAAGGAGGCCACCACGCACATGACCGCCTTCGACGACCCGGACCGCTTGGTCTCGACAGCTCGGAATGCGTCGCCCCGCCAGCCGTCGACCGCATCCATGGCGACCTTGGCATCGATCCGATCCGACAGCATGACGTAGAGCGAGAATGCCCCGACGTGGTCGACGGTGAACGTCGTTCCGGCCAATTTCGGAGCGGCGACGTCGACCCGCGAGCCCGACGCATCGGCAGGGTCGAAGGTGGCAGCGGTGTCCTTGGGCAAGTGCTTCATGAGTTCGTCGAGACGCTGGGTGTCGTACTGGTTGCCCTTGACGGCCTCGGTGTACGCAACGAACGGCTGACCGATGGCGTACGGGATCGACTGGCTGGTCTGCAGCGCCACAGCGACGTGGCCGAGGTCCTTCTGCGACCGGTCGTACTCGCTCTGATACTCGCGGTAGTAGGCCGACTTCTCGTCCGCGGTGAGCGTCTCGATGTAGCGGTTCTCGACGGTCATGGCATCGCCTTCGACGATGGTTCGCAGCGCCTGCTGCTGCTCGCTGTTGCCCTCGTCGAAGCGGGAGCTCAGATCGAACTGTTGGTCCTGGAGGGCGTGGGTCAACTCGTGCGCCAGGGTGACTCGGGTGTTCACGGTGAGCTTGGTGCCGCGGATGTTCACGATCTTCTTGTCGAAGTCGTAGTAGGCCAGCGTTCCGGAATCGGCGAGATCGCCGGCGGCCTTCTTGACATCGGGGTCGCCCTGGACGAAGCCGATGGCCCGTTCGAACGCTGCAGTGCGATTGGCGTACGCGGTCGCTGCCGGTGAGTCGTCTTTCCTCTGCGTGCCATTGATGGCGAGCGAGTATTCCGACGGCGTGAGGAAGTACACGCGCACCGGATGATCGAAGGCGAGACCTCGTGCCCCCTCGACGAACTTGGCGATCGGCGCCACGCGGGCGTCCCACTCGGACGGGACCTGGGGCCCCGAGTCGAAGGTGGCGTAGCCGATTCCTGCCGCAACCCCGGTGATGAGCAGCGCTATGGCCACGGCGACGATGGCCTTGCCGGTCCGGTTCGGCACCGGGGGCGCGTAGGGCAACGGCGCAACGGCCGGCGGGCCCGGGAGAACGGGCGGCGGGCCCGGGAGAACGGGCGGCGGAGGGGCCGGAGGTCCGGGGAACGACATCCGATCAGGCTAGGCAACGACGTCGAGATGTGACGTTCGGCGGACACTTGCTATGCTCACCGAGCTTTCATCTGGTGCAGAGCCCCCATCGTCCAGTGGCCTAGGACGCCTCCCTTTCAAGGAGGTAACACGGGTTCGAATCCCGTTGGGGGTGCTGGGATCGGTCCGCCGTTCCTTCTGGTCCCGTGGTGCAGTTTGGAGTGCACGCCGCCCTGTCAAGGCGGAGGTCGCGAGTTCAAATCTCGTCGGGACCGCCAACCATCGTCAGTTTCGGCTGGTGGTGGCGCGGGTTCGCTTCGGCGACCAACCCGGGTCGGGTAGCTCAGTAGGCAGAGCGACCGCCTGAAAAGCGGTAGGTCACCGGATCGACGCCGGTCCCGACCACACTCGAAACCCCTGCTCCGGCAGGGGTTTCGCCCGTTTTGGCCGTACTCGAACTGCCGGGTGGACTGAGCTCTACCGGGAGAGGACTTCCACGAAGTCGCGGGTCTGGGACTGGAGGTAGTGCTCGGGCCCATACCGAAGCCCCGGTGTGATCGGCTGGCCCACGGGGCCGGCTGGGCCAGGGTTGTAGGTGTACGCGTCCACGAACATCGGATTGATGTCGAGTTCCATCGCACGCTGCGCCCCGGCGGCCATGAGCGCAGTGACCAGGTCGCCGACCACCAGACCCTTCCCGGCGACATAGACCAGCGATCCGTCCTTGGTGATCCCGATGCCGGACCGGGGTACCGCCCGGAGGTGACGAATGGTCTTGCCCCACACCCCTTCGAAGTCCGGCGAGGATGCCGCAGGAGTCGGGATTCCACCATCGATGAGGAGCGACAGATTTTGCCGCACCGCCACGACGTGGGGATCCATGCTGACGTCGCGGCCCCAGATGCCGACCTGTGCGACGCCGTTGTCGCGGAAGACCAGCGACGCCGCACCTGCGGCGAGAGGTACTGCGGTCACTCCTTGGCTGAACCAGCCACCCTTGGATTGCTTCGTCAGGAACCCGGCGTTGAACGCTGCCAGCAGCTTGGGTTGGTCGGCGGGGGGGACCGAGCCGGCCTGGAGCACGCCATTACCCGGCTCCTTGCTTCCTGCCAGAAGCTGGAGGCGCACCGCACTCGGATTGATCCGCAACACGCCCACGACCAGACCGGGACGCGCGGGGTCGACCGCCATGGACGACACGCTGACCGCCGGACCCCCCTTGACGGGGTGGGAGGCCGCGGCGGTTCGGGGTGGCGCCGCGGCGACCGCTCCGCGGGGCAGGGCCCCGACGCTCGGGGCATCCTTGCCGAGGCGACGACGGACCGACGACGTGCTCGACGAAGCGCGCGTCGGCGCGGTTGTCGCGACGGCGCCGCACCCGCTGATGGCCAGACCAGCCGCCACGACCAACACCATCCGGGCAGCCGACCCCACCGGGCCCCACCAGGTTCGTACAACCCGACGTCGCATGATCACGACACCGAGTTTGGTGGAGGCCACCGCTGAAGTGGCGTCAACCCCCCACCGGCGGCCAGTGCTCCCGGTCGGCTCATCAAACAACCTGCGCCGGAAAACACTCGAAACCGCTGACCTGACAAGGGTTTCGCCGGTTTCCAACTCCACGACCAACGTTCACTTCAGGTGCTGGATTCGAAACCCCTGCGCCGACGCCGACCCCTGTGAACGTCACCCGTTCTCGGGCTGTTCGCGCCGTCGACGGTGCTCGGACCAGCCCGAGAACCGATGGAATGACTGCCTGCAATTGACCGGAGAGCACTGTCCGTTCAAACTCGCTCGGATGACTGCAACTCCTGGGGGCGGGGGGTCGGCCGACGACGCCGACCGATTCGTCAGCGTCGCGCCCAAGATCGGCTACCAGGGCCCGCTCGACGGGCTGCGCGCCATCGCCGTGTTGAT
>JBBQLA010000323.1:0-4066 GCA_038327485.1 Acidimicrobiales bacterium | reverse complement strand
TGAGCCGATTCGGCGGAGCGTCGTGGAGGTCGAGGCGGCGACTGCGGTCGCGTGCCTGGGTGCAGCCTCGGTGCCGCTGGAAGTCACGCTCGTCGGCGGAGCGCTCGCCGCGGTGGTGTGGTGGAACGACCGTCAGGTCTCGCTGGCACCGTCGGTCCCGGCACCAGCAACCGGCTCGAAGTCGAGGGCCAACGAGTTCATGCAGTAGCGCTGCCCGGTGGGGCGCGGCCCATCGGGGAAGAGGTGCCCGAGGTGCGAGTGGCAGGTCGCGCACCGGACCTCGGTTCGGCGCATCCCCATGGTGGAGTCGTCGATGAGCTCGACCGCGTCGGGGGAGACGGCATCGAAGAAACTCGGCCAGCCCGAACCGGACTCGAACTTGGTGTCGGACTCGAACAACACCGTGGCGCAGGCACCGCACCGGTAGATCCCGGTCTCGTGGTTGTCGACGTACTCGCCGGTGAACGGGCGCTCGGTGTCCGCCTGTCGAAGGATGGCGTAGCGCTCGGCACCGAGGCGTTCCCGCCATTCCTGGTCGGTCGTCGGGAGATCGGTGGGGGTGGTGTGATCAGCCATGGGTGTGTTCTACCCCGTGCGCGGGCGTCTCAGAAGCCGAGGCTGCGCCCGATGACCTCTTTCATGATCTCGGTGGTGCCTCAGTAGATGGTCGACACCCGAGCGTCCTGGAAGGCCCGGGCGATCGGGTACTCGAGCATGTAGCCGTACCCCCCGTGCAGTTGCAGGCACGTGTCGACCACTCGCTTCTGCAATTCGGTGCACCACCACTTGGCCATGGCGGCCTCCTCGGCGGTGAGGGTCTTCGAGCCCAGCGCCAGCACGCAGGTGTCGATGAAGGTCTGGCCGATCTCCAGCTCGGTCTTCATTTCGGCCAGACGGAACTTGGTGTTCTGGAAACTGCCGATCGGCTGTCCGAAGGCTTGGCGCTCGGTGCAGTACTTCACCGTCCAGTCGAAGGCGGCGCGGCCATGGGCGATCGCCGCCACCGCGATGCTCAGTCGCTCCTGCGGCAGGTTCTTCACCAGCGACAGGAACCCCTCGCCCTCAGCTCCGAGCAGGTTGGCAGCCGGTACCCGCACGTCGGTGAAGAACAACTCGGCGGTGTCCTGGGCGTGCATCCCGATCTTGTCGAGGTTGCGGCCCCGCTCGAAGCCCACCATCGCACGCTCCAGCACCAGCAGCGAGATGCCCCGGTGCCGGGCCGACGGGTCGGTCTTGGCCGCCACGATCACCAGGTCGGAGTTGATGCCGTTGGTGATGAAGGTCTTCGAGCCGTTGACGATGTAGTCGTCGCCGTCGCGGATCGCCGTCGTGGTCATCGCCGCCAGATCGGACCCGATGGCCGGCTCGGTCATGGCCACAGCAGTGATCAACTCACCCGAGGCAATCCCCGGCAGCCATCGATGCTTCTGTTCGTCGTTGGTGTAGTGCAGGAAGTACGGCAGCGTGACGTCGTTGTGCAGCGTGAACCCGGTGGCCGCCGCGAACACGTCGGCGTCACAGATCTCCTCGATGACCACCTGGTTGTAGCGGAAGTCGTCGGCGCCGGGCCCGCCGAACTCCTCGGGCACAGCGAACGCCAGAAAGCCATTCCGGCCAGCAGTGAGCCACACGTCGCGTGACACGATCCCGGCCTCGTCCCACTCGTCGACGCGAGGGACCAACTCCTTGTCGAGAAACGCCCGAAAAGCTTGGCGGAACATGTCGTGGTCGGCGTCGAAGATGGTGCGATCCATGCGGTCATCGTCGCGCACGAACAAGTCCGCGCCGTTAGAGTCGCCGCCGGTTGTTGTGCCGAACGGGTGCGATCGATCCGACGGGAGACGGTGATGGGGCGGACGCTCAGACGCAGCGTAGCGATGGTGATGGCGGTCGCCCTGGTCTGTGCCGGATGCACGAAGGACGACGCGGCGCCGTCGATGACGCCGGTGAAGTTCGATTCGGCCAGCTTCCGAGCCATCGGCAGCGTCGGCCAGGCCTCGGTCGTCGGGCTCCCTCCGAAAGCAGCGGTGCAGCTCGTCGACCGGGCGGGGCGGACCGTGCGCCGCTCGACGGCCGACGGGCGCGGTACCGCCATGTTCTTCGACGTGGCGCCGGGCGCCGGGTACACCATCCGCGGTGACGTGAAGCAGCGGCACGAGGCGACTGCACCCTTCCGCGTGCTGAGCCGCGCCGACCCCCCGGACCCGAAGCTCTACACCGGCCAATCGTTCGTGGCGGGGCTGAACTACATCCGCGTGCGAGACGGCGTCGAGCTGGCCATGACGGTGCGGCTTCCTCCGGGCAAGACGCTGGCCGACGGCCCCTTTCCCACCGTGATCGAGTACTCCGGCTACGAGGTCGCCCCGCCCCACGACCTGCTCGGGGCGATTTCGAAGCAACTCACCGACCCCACAGCGTCGCCCGATCCGCTCGCTCCGTCCTCGTCGACCGCAGTCGGATCGCTGATCGCCCCGCTGCTCGGGTTTGTGACCGTCAGCGTGCAGATCCGCGGCAGCGGCTGCTCCGGCGGCGCCTTCGATCTGTTCGGTCTCCCGACGATCTACGACGGCTATGACGCGGTCGAGACGGTGGCGGCTCAACCATGGGTCCATGCCCACAAGGTCGGCATGGTCGGCATTTCCTACTCGGGCTTCAGTCAGCTGTTCGTCGGCGGAACCCGCCCGCCCCATCTCGCCGCGGTGGCGCCGATGTCGGGGACCGACGACCTCTACGCCGGGATCGGCTTCCCCGGCGGCATCCAGAACACCGGCTTCGCCACCGGCTGGATCACCGAGCGTCAGCACGACGCCCAGCCGGCGCCCGATGGGGGCCAGAAGTGGGCGCGGATCCTGGTCGAGCAGGGCGACACCCATTGCGCCGAGAACCAGCTCCTGCATGGCCAAGCCCAGGACGGCGTCAAGCTCATCAACGGCATCAATTTCCGCGACCCCAAGCTGTTCAAGGACCGCACTCCGGCGACCTGGGCGGCCAAGATCGACGTGCCGATGTTCCTGGTGGGCGGCCTGCAGGACGAGCAACTCGACAGTCACTGGATCGAGATGCTCGATGCCATGGCCGACCACAAGGACCTGTGGGTCACCATGTACAACGGCAACCACAACGACGCACTGGCGCCGCAGATCCTGACCCGGTGGGTGGAGTTCCTCGACCTCTTCGTGGCTGACCGGGTCCCCGACGTTCCCGCGTCGCTCGTCGGGATCGCCGGCGTGTTGTTCAAGCAATCGTCGGGGGTCGATGCCGAACCATTGCAGCAGAGCCGCCTGGCTGGATCCACCTCCGTCGATGAGGCGCTGGCAGCGTTTCGACGCGATCCCCGAGTACGGGTGCTGCTCGACGTGGGCGCCGGGTCGCTCGGCGCCGGCGCGCTCCAACCCACCTACGAACAGACCTTCGACTCCTGGCCACCCAAGGCGGTCACCCCGAAGACGTGGTACCTGGGTGACCGGGGAGCACTTGCGGCGACCGATCCCGAGGGGCCCGGCGGCTCGGACAGCTACGTCGCCGATCCGGCCGCTCGTCCCGCCACCAGCCAGGATTCGTCGCCCGACGCGCCGGCACCGCATTTCCACGACGAGCCGAACAACTGGTTGCCGCTCGCGGCTGGAAAGGGCCTCGGCTACACCAGCCCGCCGTTGACCGCCGACGTGATGATCGCCGGCGCCTCGAGCTTCGATGCCTACGTCGAGGCCAGCGCGACCGATACCGACCTCCAGGTGACGTTGTCGGAGGTTCGACCCGACGGCAACGAGATGTACGTGCAGACCGGCTGGTTGCGCGCCACGCATCGCAAGCTCGACGGGAAGACCTCGACGGCGACCGACCCCCGGCCCACCCACCTGGCGGCGGATGCGTCGCCGCTTCCACGGGGCAAGCCCGCTCTCGTGCGGGTGCCGATCTTTCCAGTGGTGCACACCTTCCGGGCCGGGTCACGCATCCGCGTGAGCGTCAGCGCGGTCGGCGGCGATCGTCCCATCTGGACGTTCCGCACCATCGACACCGGCGCCACGACGGTCACCATCGACCGAAGGACCGGCGCCCAGTCAGC
>JBBQLA010000322.1:0-4091 GCA_038327485.1 Acidimicrobiales bacterium | reverse complement strand
GATCACCGCTCCTGTTCGCTGCGCGCCGCCGGGGAACCAGCCGCTGCCGATCGAGCGGGATACCTGTCGCCCGTTCCTGCAGCGCGAGCTCGAGCTGCTGGCGGACGTCCGGGTGGTGGTGGCGCTCGGCGGGTTCGGCTTCGACCAGACCGCCAAACTTCTGGGGATCTCTCCGAAACCGCGGTTCTCCCATGGGGCCGAGGTGCAGCTGGCGGACGGCCACCTGCTCGGCAGTTACCACGTCAGCCAGCAGAACACGTTCACCGGGCGGCTCACCGAACCGATGCTCGACGCCGTCTTCACTCGGGCCAAGCGCCTGGCCTGGCCGGATCGGCCCTGAAACGGGGGGACTCGTCGTGAAAGAGATTTGGGTCGAACGACCCCTATGGATTCTCGGTCGTGGCGTCGATGAACTCTGCATGACATGCACCGACATCGAGGGATACACCGTCACCACGGTCCGCGTTCCAGTCAGCCGTTCCAACGGTCTGTGGACTGCGCTCGCCTCGCACGTGTCGCATCAATCGGCGGGATCACGACTGGCCGACTCCACTGGGGTCGGCCAGTCGGTCTCGACGCTTCGCTCCGCCAGCGTCGACATGTTCTCCTATGACGACAGCCGGTGCCGCGAGCTCGAACCGCTTCCTGCCGCCTGACCGACTTCGGTCGCCCGAGGCCGCTCGGCTACCGTCTCGGGCCGTGAACTCCCCGTCGCGCTTCCGCCATCGCCTAGCTCCCGCCGCTCTGCTCTTGGCGGTCGGATCGCTGATGGGTGCCGGCTGCACCAACACCACGGTGACTGAATACGGAGCGGACGCCAAGAGGAACTTCGTGACGGCCTGTACCGCCGACACTGCGTCGTCGAATGGCACGACTTCCACGTCGGAGTTGGCTCCCACCAACTACTGCGAGTGCGTGTACGAGGCCATCTCGGACAAGAACAGCGGTTTCGACTTCGGTGCGCTGCAGACCTACGAGGAGCAGCTGTCCGACGCGAAACCCGACAACGTTCCCACGCCTCCAGCGAAGCTGAAGAAGGCCATGGACGGGTGCCCGAAGGCCGGTCCTTCGACCAAGTAGTTCAGCCCTTCCGCTTGGGCTCGGGCAGGCCGATTCGCACGGTGGCTTCGGCCGTCTGAGGCCAGCGCTCGCGGCTCTTGGCGGCCAGCTTGTGCATGAGGGCGATGGCACCCGGATCCTCGTCGCCGGGGCGCGCCTCGATCGAGCCGTCGTCGATCATTCGGCTGATGATCTCGCGCCCGAGCTCGGTGCGGATGATGGTCAGGGTCCAGTCGGAGTACTTGCCGATGCCGCCGCAGCTGACGTCAGCGTGCTCGGCAGCGAAGTCGGGACAGTGAATGCACCCCTCACGAGTCCACGCATGGCACTCCTTGAGGTTGATCTCGTGGTAGCTGCCGTCTTTCATCCAGATCTGGAAGACGCCCTTGATGTTCATCTTGACCATCTCGGACTTGGGGAGCCGATACTTGGCCCAGAACAGCTCTTCGAAGATGGCGTCGTCGAAGGACTTCGAGCAGAGGAGACCGAGGTTGAACACGATCGGCTTGCTGATCTTGCCGATCTTGCGTGACCACATGACCGGTGGCACCGAGCTCTGACAGCTCATGCCCACGAGCGCGAGACGTTTGAAGCCCTTCTCGAGGGCCTCGTCGATGGCGAGGGTGTTGGCGGAGTAGGTGTAGCGACTGCCGGACGCAGCGAGGATTTCGTCCTTCGTGCTGGCGACACCGGGGATGGCCTTCCACGAGCCGCTGTCGGCGCCGCCTTCGATGTAGCTGACGAGGCTGGCATCGATGTAGTCGTGCTCCATCGCCCACAGGAGAATGGCCGAGACGAGCCCGCCGTCCTGGCCCATCTTGTGGACCATGGCGTCCGATGCGCGGGTCAGCATGATGTCGGAGTAGATGCCGGCGACCTCGTCGTCGTTGCGGACACGGGCGAACAGGTGCTCGTCGGCCTGGGCCTCCCAGATGCGGAAGCGAGGGCAGGCCCGGGTGCAGCTGGTGCACCCCTTCTGGCCGTGGGTGCAGTCGTTGGGGCCGAGCTCGTCTTCGAGGTGGAACGGCCGGTACTCGCCAGCCTCGTGCTTGTAGCCGATCACGTCATGGGGGCAGGCGATCACGCATCCGGCGCAGTCCGTGCACAGCCCCGAGTCGATGACCTCGGCCTTCAGTTCGAGCCACTGGTTGGTCCACCGGCCGGAGGTGGCCTCGATGAACTGCTCGTTTGAGATGGTCGGCGTCGACATGGCCCGAGGATACGCCGTGTGTCGGTGACCCCTGCCCAACGTCTGGCGCCCAACGTCTGGCGCCCACCTTCAGGTGAAGCCGACCACTTTGTGGTCATCGACGTCTGAACCTCCTCGGCCCGAGGTTGGGGTGGCGGCGGGGCCGACTCCACAGAGCCTTGACCGTTGGGTCAAGATATGGGAATGGATCTGAGCTACCCGCCCGAGGCCGAGACGTTCCGCACAGAGATCCGCGGCTGGCTCGAGGAAAACCTTCCGGACGGCTGGTTCGACGAGGGCTTCGAGATGGCTCCAGACGAGAAGAAGCAGTTCAACGAGGAGTGGACCCAGAAGTTGTTCGACGGCGGCTGGATCTGCGCCACCTGGCCGGTCGAGTACGGCGGCAAGGGCCTCACCACCATCGAGGGCGTCGTGCTGTCCGAAGAGTTCAGTCGAGCCAAGGCTCCGATGCGCGCCGACTTCTTCGGCGACACCCTGGTCGGGCCCACGATCCTCATGAACGGCACCGAGGAGCAGAAGAAGTACTTCCTGCCCAAGATCCTCGACGGCTCGATGCGGTGGTGCCAGGGCTTCTCCGAGCCCGACTCGGGATCCGATCTGGCCAGCCTCAAGACCAGCGCCGTACTCGATGGTGACGAGTGGGTCGTCAACGGGCAGAAGGTGTGGACCACCCAAGCGCAGTTCGCCGACTACTGCTTCGTGCTGGCCCGCACCGATCCCGACGTGAAGAAGCAGGCCGGCATCTCCTATCTCCTGGTGCCGATGGATCAGCCAGGCGTCGAGGTGCGCGGCATCGTGCAGCCCGACGGCACCGCCGAGTTCAACGAGGTGTTCTTCGACAACGTTCGCTGCCCCAAGGACAACGTGGTCGGCGGGCTCAACAACGGTTGGAAGGTCGCCAACGACACTCTCGGCTTCGAGCGCGGCATGTCGGCGACCACCGGCCATCGTCGATTCGAGGAGGAGTACCGCCGCATGGTCGAGATGGCCCGGGCGAACGGGACCATCGAACACCCCCACATCCGGCAGGAACTCGCCCGCTACTACTCCAAGATCCAGATCCTGCGAATCAACGGGTTGCGCAACCTCACCGCCACGCTGACCAAGAAGCGCGACGTGGGAACCGCGGCCCTCGGTGCCACCAACAAAATGTTCTGGTCGGAGATGCACCAAGCGGCCATGGAACTCGCCATCGAGATCTGCGGCGCGTCGGCCATGCTCGCCGACGCCGGCCCGGCTGACGGCGGCTGGCCGGCAGTCATGCGGGCCAACGGCCGCGACACCTACAAGGTGAGCCCCATGATGTCGTCGTTCTTCTTCAGCCGGTCCGAGACCATCTGGGGTGGGACCAGCCAGATCCAGCGGAACATCGTGGGAGAGAAGATCCTGGGTCTGCCCCGTGAGCCGAAGACCGAGGCCAAGCCGCCCTCCTGACCCTGAGCGCTGGCCGGGTGCCACCGGCCACCGTTACGAGACGGTTACGATCCCACCCCGTGCCGGTGGAACCCCCTGATCGTCCACGGAGGCCCGCGCCCTCAGATCGCCCGCGGCAGGCCCGTCCGCCGCAGGGCCGTCCGCCACAGGGTCGCGCGGGGCATGGTCGCTCGGGGCCGGGCCGTCCGCCACAGGGTCGCTCGGGGCGGCCCGACGAGTCGGCGGCCAAACGTCGCTCCGGAGCGACGACGCGTCCGAGCTCGCGCCCGAACTCGCGGAGCAAGCTGTGGGTGGGGACCGGCATCCTCGCGGTGGTCGTCATCGCCGGCGGCATTCTGGCGTGGAGTAGCTGGAAGCTGAACAGCATCGACCGTCTCGATGTGAAGGT
>JBBQLA010000321.1:0-4100 GCA_038327485.1 Acidimicrobiales bacterium | reverse complement strand
GCCCAGGCGAGACAGCTCATTGAGGCCGCGAGTGATCACGGTGGCCTTGGTGTTGTCGCCCGCACCCAACCCATCGGCCATGCCAGCTGCGATGGCGATGACGTTCTTGAGCGCACCACCGAGCTCGCAGCCGATCACGTCGGGGTTGGTGTACACCCGGAACAGGTTGGTGGTGAAGATGTGTTGCAGGTGATCCGCCACCACTGGGTCTGGGGTGGCCACCACCGACGCCGCAGCGTCGCCGGCCAGGATCTCCTTGGCCAGGTTGGGGCCGGTCAACACCGCCACTGGATGGCCGGGAAGTATCTGGTTGGCCACCTCGCTCATGCGCAGACGGCTGCCTTGTTCGAGGCCCTTGGTCAGGCTGACCACTGGCACCCACGCCCGGATGTGATCGGACACCTTGGCCAACGTGTCGCGGTAGGAGTGCGAGGGCACGCCCATCACGATGACGTCTGCATCGGCGACCACCGCGCCCAGATCGGCGTTTGCCCGCAGGTCGGGGTGGAGTTGATATCCGCTGAGGTAGCGACTGTTGGTCGACGACGAATTGATCTCCTCGCAGGTCGCCTCGTCGCGGGCCCACAGCGTGGTCGGCGCATTGTGGGCAGCCAAGTGCGCCACCGTCGTCCCCCACGAACCGCCACCGATCACTGCCACCCGGATGTGCACGGGCTCACGATATGGGGTTTCCAAACTCGGCGCAGCCCGTCACAGTGCTCCGGGTGCCCCCCATTCGCCGTCCGCGCTCCGATCGCGGCGTGACCCTCGCCGCGTTCTCGCTGGCGTTCATGTTGTTGATGGTGCTGCTCCTCGGTGTCGTCGACGCCGGGGTGAACTTCGGCAACCGATCCGAGATCGGCCATGCCGCTCTGGCGACCGCTCACCTGGCCGCCACCGGCGGCACCACCGGCGATCGGAAGGAGTGCGCGGTCTACGGGCGGGTCCCCGACGACGACGCCGACCTGTTGTGTTTCGCCAAGGAGGCGACGCACATGGATGCCTCGCGGATTCGGATCAGGATCATGCATGGGAAGCGCGCCGCGGTGGTGTGCGTGATGGCGCAGGCCTACTCGGTCACCGGGATGTTCGCGTTCGTGACGCACGGCCGCGTCTTCACCGCTCGATCGGTGGCGGCGACCCGCCGGAGCGTTCCCGATGTCGCCGAGATCCCACTCCCCTCGACCAACTGGAACTTCTGCAGCCGCGGGGTGTGAGATCCTTCCGCCATGCGCGTTCGAGCGGTGGTGCCGGTGAAGAACTTCGCCGATGCCAAAGAACGCCTCGCCACCGTGCTCACACCGGAGCAGCGGGCGATCCTGGCCGAAACCCTGGCACGCACCACCCTCGGCGAGCTGGCCGCATTCGATCCACTGGTGGCGTGCGACTCCGATGCCATCGAACGGTGGGCCGCATCGATCCACGCCGCATCGGTTCGCACCCCTGCGGGGCTCAACCGATCGGTGACCGCCGCCGTCGGGGTGGCCGGCACCGAGCTCGTGGCGGTGTGCCACGCCGATCTGGCCTTTCCCGCCTCGCTCGGATCACTGTTTGCTGAACCGAGGCCGCTGATCGTCTCGGACCGACACGGAACGGGCACCAACATCTTGGTCGTCCCCGCGACAGCGGGCTACGTGTTCGCCTACGGGGCCGACTCGTTCGCCCTGCACCGCGCCGAGGCGAAGCGGCTCGACATCGACCTCGAAGTCGTCGACGACCCGCGGCTGTCGTGGGATGTCGATACTCCCGATGATCTCGACACTCCACCTGATTGGGGACCACCACCATGGCTGACCTGACGACCGACCTCCCGACCCCGCGCCGGGCATTGGCGATCGGGGCACATCCCGATGACGTCGAGTTCGGTTGCGGTGCCACCCTGGCCAAGTGGGCGGCCGCGGGGTGCCAGATCACCCATCTGATCTGCACCGACGGGTCGAAGGGCACCTGGGATCCGAGCAGCGACCTCGCCGCCTTGGTCGGGCGGCGACAGGCCGAGCAGCAGGCCGCATCGATCGCGCTCGGCGGCACCGGGGACGTGACGTTCCTCGGTCGGGTCGACGGGGAACTCGACGCGGATCTGGCGGCGCGGTCTGAAGTGGCCCGGGCCATCCGCACCACCCGCCCCGATGTCGTGCTCGGGCACGACCCGTGGAAGCGCTACCGCCTGCACCCCGACCACCGCGCCGCAGGTTTGCTGTGCATCGACGGTGTCGTCGCGGCGCGGGACCCGCACTTCTTTCCAGACCAGGGCCTCGCACCGCACCGTCCCGACGCCATTCTCCTGTTCGAGGCCGACGAGGTGAACCACGTCGAGATCGTCGGGGCCATCCAGCTGGCGGCGCGTTGCGCTGCCCTCGAGGCGCACGAATCACAGATGGAGACGACCCACTTCTACCGGCTGGGCGACGGCGATCCGCTGAAGGAATTCCGTGCCCGCGAGACCGCCATCCTCGTCGAGGCCGGCGCACTGGTCGACGCCGAGCTGGGCGAGGTATTTCACCTCATGGACGAGCTCTAACGCCGAGAGCTCTCACCCTGAAGCGGTGGCCGGCCCGTGCCGGCACCGCCGGCGAAGGCCTGAGCGAACGACATCCACTCGGTGGCGACCGGTCCACCGACGCGCAGCGACGTGTCGTCGAGGTGGCGACGCTGGGTCACCAACAGGCAGAAGTCCAACGCATCGCCCTCGACCCGATCGGCCGCATCGACCGGTCCCCATTGCCACTCGTCACCGGACGGCGCGATGAGCGTGACCGAGATCGGAGTGTCCGGGGCCTCGAGTCCGCGAACCATGTAGCTGTAGTTGCGAGCCCCCACTCCGATGTGAGCCACGTGACGCAACCGGTCTGTGGCCACAATGTCGGCACCCACGGTGTCATGCACGTCGACCCCGTGCGCCCAGGTCTCCATCAGTCGAGCAGTGATGAACGACATCGCCGACATGGGCGGTCCGTACCACGGCACCCGGGCCTTCGGGTCGGTCACCGCAGCGGCCGCGAGCAGCGACTGACGTCCGGTCTGCCACCACAACACCACCTCGCGTGGAGTCATGGCACGGCCGCGTGTGGTGTAACCGGCGACCGGATCCTCGCCCGCGGCGATCAGCCGTTCGAGGTCGGCCACGAAGCCCTCGGGATTCGTCAGCGCCAGGGTGGCGGCTTCGTCGAAGCCGGCCAGGTGCGAGATCGTGTCGGCGATGTCCCACCCGTCGGCGGGGGTCGGGGCACGGAGCTGTTGATCGTCGAGGGCAGCGACGACTGCTTCGAGCGCCTCCTGCTCGGCTGTCAGGTCTGCGAGCAGTGCCACGAAACCTTCGCTCATGATCGGCCGATCACTTCGCCGAGGTCGGTGGGGCCGGCACCGTGACCGGAGCGGCGGTCGTGGTGGTCTTCTTCCGCTTCGGAGTCGTCGTGGTGGTGGTCGACGTCGTGGTCCGGTCCGTCGGAATGGGTCGCACCCCGTTCACACCTTTGGTGGTACCGAACTGCGCGGGCACGCACCGAGCGAGGATCGAGAGCTGGACCTTGTCGATGAGGGCAACCGGGGGGCGGGTCGTTCCAGCGAATTGCACCGCCACGACCACGTCACCCACTTGAAACACGACGATGAGCTGCGTGGTGCCGCCGGCCTTGTCGGGCGTCAGCGTGTAGCTGACGTAGTCGTTGACCGGCGGATTGGGCTGGCCGTTCTTGATGCGGACCTGCACCCGCTCGGCGCCGGTACCGCGGAAGAACGTCCGGCCGGTGCATCCGTCGAAGGCGGCCTGGAGTTGACGCACATAGTTGTTGGCGTCGATCGGTCGGCGGACGCGTTGCACCTCGGAGATCACGAACTGGTTGTCCGCTCCGGTCGTGTAGCTCTTGACCAGCTTGGCGCCCAACGGCGAGGGCACCGTCGGCGTTTCGCCGCAGAAGGTCCCGCCGATGAGCGCGAACGGCGACAGATCGGCGTCGGTGGCGGTGTAGTTGCCGGGCAGGTCACCGGGCTGCACCTCGGCCAGTTCGGGATCGAAGGACCCGGCGAGCGCGACGTGATCGAGCTGTGTGGTGCTGCGAACGCTGAGGTCGACCTTCGAGAGCGGATACCCGATTCCGAAC
>JBBQLA010000320.1:0-4103 GCA_038327485.1 Acidimicrobiales bacterium | reverse complement strand
CAGCCACCAACGCCATCGAAGACGGGGTGCACGAGCTGGGCGTCACTGCCGACCTGGTGATGATCGTGCTCGGATCGGCCACGCTGGTGTTCTGCCTGTGGTGGAGGTACTTCGACTTCCCGGTTGACGACGCCCTCCGTGAGGATCCGACCAAGGTGATGGTCTGGGGGTTCGGGCACTACCTCGTGTTCGCTTCGATCGCGGCGCTCGGCGCCGGTATCGAGTTGGTAGTCGATCGACTGGGATCGGCCACCGAGCTCTCGAAGGTCCAGACCGTGGCATCAGTGGTCGTCCCGACCGTCGTGTTCGTGCTCGTCACCAGCTTCCTGCACCGCGCCACCGGCACGGCGGTGGGGGCCACCATCGGGCGCAGCCTCACCATCGCCGCGCTCATCGCCGGGCTCGTCCTGATCGCCCCACTGGTGTCGGTCCCCGTCGCCGTGCTGGCCCTCGGCGCGTTGGCGTCGGTCGGTGTCACCGCATCACTCGTCGAGCAGGGGCGCCTGGACAACGCCAACGAGTGAGTCGAACAATCCCGCGCGAATCTCCCTGAGAAGCACCAGTTGGCCCGCTTCCAGCCGGCGAGATTCGGGGGTGAACTACGATCCGCCGGTGGACGTGATGCGACGGCACAACGTTCGGATCAGCGGACCGGTCGATGGGCAGCCCATGGTGTTCGCCCACGGATTCGGCTGTGACCACCATATGTGGCGCCAGGTCGCCTCCGCGTTCGAGGACCGGTACCGCGTGGTCCTCTTCGACCACGCCGGCGCCGGCGACGCCGATCCCAGTGCATATGACCTCGACCGGCACAGCTCACTCGCCGGTTACGCCGAGGACGTCGTGTCGCTGTGCCACGACCTCGGTCTGCTGCACGTGGTGTTCGTCGGTCACTCCGTCTCGTCCATGATCGGCGCGTTGGCCGCAATTGCCGAACCGGGCCTGTTCGACAAGTTGATCATGGTTGGTCCGTCGGCCAGGTACCTCAACGACGCCGGCTACGTGGGCGGGTTCGAGGCGTCCGACATCGAGGCGCTGCTGGAAGCGCTCGAGGCCAACTACCTCGGGTGGTCCGCCGGGATGGCTCCGGCCATCGTTGGCAACGCCGACCGGCCGGAACTCGGGGCCACCTTGACCGCCAGCTTCTGCCGGACCGACCCAGCCATCGCCGCTCGTTTCGCCCGGGTGACCTTCACGTCGGACAATCGCGCCGACCTCGCCCTGGTCACCACCGAGACGCTGGTCATGCAGTGCCGCAACGACATCATCGCTCCGGAGGTCGTCGGCGAGTACGTACGCGACCATCTGCCGAACGTGAGCTATTCGCTCCTCGAAGCGACCGGGCACTGCCCCAATTTGAGCGCGCCCGAAGAGACGGCAGCAGTGATCGCCGCCTTCCTCGACCGGTAGCCGGGCGACGTGTCGGTGTCCCTCGAACGCTTCTACGGAGCACTGCTCGACGATGATGCAGCGGCGTTGTACGAACAGGCACCTTGCGCGTACCTGTCAACCACTAGTGATGGGCTGATCGTCAAGGTCAACGAGACCTTCCTGCAGTGGACGGGCCTCGATCGCGACGCGGTGGTCGGCCGTCTTAGGTTCGCCGACCTGCTCACCGTCGGGAGTCGGATCTACCACGAGACCCATCACCTCCCGATGTTGATGATGCACGGTCGGGCCCAGGAGATCGCGCTCGACCTCCTGCGCGCTGATGGACGCATCCTTCCAGCGATCATGAACTCGGTGATCGAACGCGATCCCGATGGGCAGCCGGTGGCGATCCGGACTGCGTTGTTCGACGCCTCGGAACGGCGCCGCTACGAACAGGAGTTGTTGCTAGCGAAGCGTCGAGCCGAGGCATCCGAGCGCGAAGCCCGAGTTCTGTCTGCGCTGGTTCAGCAGACCCTGATCACACCCGCCGTGCCGTCGATCGATGGCCTCGCAATCGCAGCGGCCTATCGTCCCGCGGGCCTCGGCGACGAGATCGGCGGCGACTTCTACGACATCTTCGAGCTCCCGGGAGGGAGCTGGGTGATCGTCGTGGGTGACGTCGAGGGCAAGGGCGTAGAGGCCGCCGTCGTCACGGCGCTCGTCCGGCACGTCGTGCGAGCCGCGGCGGCCCACAGTGAACGTCCCGCCCAGATCCTCCGAGAGGTCAACCAGGCGATTTTCGGTCACCCGAGTGATCGCTACTGCACGGCGGTCGTGCTGTGGCTTCGGCCGACGGACGCCGGCTGGAGCGCAGCGATCAGCCTCGCCGGTCATCCGCCCGCACTCCTGACGCGAGCGGGGACCCATCGCCCGACTGCCATCGGTCGCTACTGCAAGCTGCTCGGAGCCTTTGAGGATCCCGAGTTCTCCGACACCACGTTCGAGCTCGGTCCGGGCGACTCGCTGTTCTTGTACACCGATGGCGTCACCGAGGCTCGCGGCGCGATTGGTTGGTACGGCCAGGACCGACTGGCCGACCTGCTCGAGTCAGTTGCCGGGGACGATCCGGGCCCAGTTGTCGATCGCGTGCTCGCCGACGTGTTGGCATTCCAGGCCGACCTTCCGCGCGACGACATCGCGCTCGTCGCGATCGCCGCAGAGATGCGACCGGCCGACTGAGATGGTGCGAGAGCAGGGCCGAAGTGATCCGAGGCCACAGCGCTCGAGGTGGGTTCGGCCGGCTGCATCGAGATGATGGCGGTCGCCGAAGTTGAAGCGCTGTCGATCCTTCTGGGGTTGGGACGACTGTCACGTCGGGTTGAAGTAGTAGCGAAGGATCAACTCGGCCACGCACGCCCGGTCGAGGGTGCCCTCGATCTCGAACGTCGTCTCGAGTGTGACCTGAACTCCGTCGTTGCCCAGGTCGTGGCTGTTCAACAGGGTGGCGCTGAGACGAACTCTCGAACCGGCCGCGGGCTCGGTGCCGAACTGCACGCCGACCAATCCGTAGTTCACGCCCATGCGGGTGTTCCGCCACTCGATCAGATCGTGCAGCAGCGCGGGTCCCAACGCCAGGGTCAGGTACCCGAGCACCGGCGACTCGCCGTGATCACCAGTTGCGTCGACGAACCGGTCGATGTGCTCCTGTGTCACGTCGACGAAGTGACTGTGCCCGAGGTGTTGACCGACGTGAACATCGAGGTCGGCGGACGAGCTGATCACGATCATGTGATCAAATCGGTCGCCGCCACGATGTCCATGGGGAAGTGATCGATCGAGCGGATGCCGCCGGTGTACGCCAACACGTGGCCGTTCACCACCGAGTACTCGGGGATCCGCCGATGCCATTCGCGCAACGCGATCCGCAGTTCTTGTCGGGCCCGGTGCGAACCGAGGCAGCGGTGCACACCGCCGCCGAAGGCCAAATGTCGATTCACGTCACGATCGAAGCGCACGACGTCGCCGTCGGGGAACTCGGTCTCGTCGGTGTTCGCCGCACCCAGCAGCACCATGACCTGGTCGCCCCGATGGATCGGGCATCCAGCCAGCTCGGTGTCGTCGAGCGCCACCCGGACCACGCCCATGACCGGGGTCTCCCATCGCAGCAACTCCTCGACCACTGAGGCGATGATGTTCGGATCGTCGACGATCGCCTGACGTTGCTCGGGATGCTGCGACAGGTACCCGAACATGCAATCCAACGTGGCGGTCACCGTGTCGAGTCCGGCGATGAGGAACAGAAAGCAGATGTCGAGGATGTCCTCGCGGGTGAGTCGGTCGCCGTCCAGCTCGGCGTCGAGGAAACGGCTCAGGATGTCGTCTTCGCGTTGCTGCTCGCGCTCGTCGAGCACCTCGTTGAAGTAGCCGTAGATCGAGTGGGCGATCGTGGACTGGTACGCCTTGGCTCCCGCGCTACCGAAGGCTTCGCCGGTGACTACCTCAGGGCGAATGATCCCGTCCTTCATCTTCAGGAACCGCGGCAGCTCGTCGAGTGGCAGACCCAGCAGTGTCAGGAACACCTGCGATGGGAACGGCACCGAGAACTGGGCTGCGAAGTCGATCTGGCCGTCGTCGATGAACTGATCGATCAAGTCGTTGACCAGCTGCGTGACCGGCTCCTCGAGCAGCGCCATCTGTCGAGGAGCAAAGATCGGGTCGAGCAGCTTGCGATA
>JBBQLA010000319.1:0-4112 GCA_038327485.1 Acidimicrobiales bacterium | reverse complement strand
CGGCTCCATCGAGCGGCGTCTGGCCGAAGCGAAGCGTCTGGGGTTCGAACGAGCGCTCGTGCCGCAATCGGTGGGAGCGCTCGACATCGGATTGACGGTCATGCGTGCTCCCACGCTCGACGCCGCCGTTGCCATCGCCGGCTTCTTCCACTGAACGGACCGTCGGCGTCGTAGCCTCACCGGTAGATTGAACCAATGGCAGCACGGCGCAGTAAGGCAATGCTCGAGGCGCTCGCGATCGTGGCCCCGGGCCAACCGCTGCGTGAGGGCCTGGATCGCATCCTGAAGGCCAGCATGGGGGCGCTCATCGTGGTGGGTGACGGCCCCGAGGTGCTCAACATCTGTTCCGGCGGATTCCTGCTCGACGCGGCGTTCTCGCCGCAACGTCTGTCGGAGCTGGCCAAGACCGACGGCGCGATCATCCTGGCGGCGGACGCCAGCCGAATTGCTCGGGCCAACGTGCACCTGGTGCCGAACCCCAACGTGCCCACCACCGAGACCGGCACTCGTCACCGCACCGCCGAGCGGGTGGCGCGGTCCATTGGCGTGCCAGTGATTTCGGTGAGCGAGGACATGGCGGTACTGACCGTGTACATGCACGACGGCAAGCACCAGCTCGACACCATCCCGTCGATCCTCGGCCGGTGCAACCAGGCGCTGCAGACCCTCGAGCGGTATCGCACCCGCTTGACCGAGGTGTCCGGCGCCCTCAGCGCTCTGGAGATCGAAGACCTCGTGACGGTTCGCGACGTGGTCACACTGCTGCAGCGAACCGAGGTGGTCATGCGCGTGGCCGAAGAGATCGAGCGCTACCTCGTCGAACTCGGCAGCGATGGTCGACTGGTCCGACTGCAGCTCAACGAGCTCATGGCCGGCATCGAAGACGACCGCCGCCAGGTCGTGCTCGACTACTTCCAGCCCGACGCGGCGTGGGACCTCGAACAAGCCATGGCGACCCTGTCCGACCTCGAGACCGAGCAGCTCCTCGACGCCGAGGGGGTGGCCGACGCGCTGCACCTGTCCGGCGGAACCACCGATCTCGCCGGCACGCTCCAGCCCCGCGGCTACCGGGTGTTGGCCCGAGTGCCCCGACTGGTCGACGAGATCGCTTACCGACTGATCGACAACTTCGGCACCCTGCAGAAGCTCATGCGAGCCACTGTCGACGACCTGGCCGCCACCGATGGTGTCGACGATGCGCTGGCCGAGCACATCAAGTCGGCGCTCAGCCATATTGCTGAGTCGTCGATCATGGACCGCTACACCTGACCGTGCGGGTCGAGCTCTCCACCGGAACTCCAGCAGAGCTGGCGCGTCCCTTCGCCAGTGAACCGACGATGGGGCTCGTGTTGTGGCCCGACGTCGGTGGTCTCCGCCCGCTCTACGACGGCCACGCCCAACGCTTGGCCGACGAGCACAGCTGGGTGGTGTGTTGCCCCGAACTTTTCCCCGGCCAGGAATCACTCGATGTCGGTGACCGCCTGGCTGCGGCCAAGGACCTCGCCGACTCGGCCAAGCTCGCCGACGCCCTGGCCGCGGCGGATGCCACCGGTCAATCTCGAGTGGGCGTCATGGGCTTCTGTATGGGCGGCATGTACGCCATGAAGTCGATGGCCACGACGCGTTTCGCCAGGGCGGTGTCGTTCTACGGCATGTCTCGACTGCCGGCGATGTGGGTCGGTGGCGGCCAGTCCGACTCCCTCGACGTGCTCCCGGCGGACCGGGCCCACGACGTGATGCAGCTCGTCGGGGGCCTCGACGCCTGGTGTCCTGCCGAACAGATGGACGAGCTGGAGTCGATTGGGGTGCATGTGGTCCGCTATCCCGACGCCGACCACGCCTTCGCCCAGGATCCGTCGCGTGACAGTTTCCGCGCTGACGATGCCGCGGACGCGTGGCGCCGGGCCATCGAGTTCCTGGTTACTGCGACCTGATCTCGAGTTCGCGCCGGTTCAGTATCCGGTAGTAGCCGTCAACCTGGGCCAACCAGCCGAGACGCAGAAAACTCGAGATGGCCTTGTTGACCCGCTCACGGCTGGCGCCGACCAGGCCGGCCAACTCTTCCTGCGTGATGGGGATCTCGAACTCCTCGGATTCGCCGGCCATCTCCAGGAGATGCTTGGCGGTGCGGCCGGTCACGTCGAGGAAGAACGCGTCGGCGAGTGCTTCGTCCATGTTGCGCAGCCGACGGGTGAGCATGGCCACCACTGACCACAGCAGCTCGGGCCGGGCCGTCCACAGTTCGCGAAGTGGGGCGTACGGGAACACCACGATCTTCGACGGCTCGAGCGCCCGAGCCTCGGCCGACCGACCCAGCCGGTCGAACAGGCTCATCTCGCCGAACAAGTCGTCGCTCTCCATCAACGCGACCATCGACTCGCGCCCGTCGAAACTCTTGTTGGAGATGGCCACTCGACCTGACAGCACGACGTAGAGCGCGTCCGCCTCGGCTCCTTCGGCGAACACGAGGTCACCACGGACCAGGTCCTGCTCGGTCGCCGACACCAGCACACGGTCGAGTGCCTCGTCGTCCAGTCCCTCGAACAGCTCGAGCGTTCGCAAAGCCTCGCGGTCCATCGGGCCACACTATCGGCCGTTACTCTCGTCACATGCCTGGAGCCACGACCTGGACCGTGGTAGTGGCCGGCGGCTCAGGCCGACGCTTCGGTGGTGCCAAGCAGTTCGCCCCGTTCGGTCGCTCGACGGTGCTTGCCGAATCGGTGCGTGTTGCGGCCGGCGCCAGCGACGGCGTCGTGGTGGTGGTTCCCCTCGACGCCGTCACGAACGGTCACCTCGACGAGCTCGATGCCGATGCCGTCGTGGTCGGTGGCGCCACCCGCTCCGCCTCGGTTCGAGCCGGGCTGGCCGCCGTCCCGTTGAATGTCGACGTCGTGCTGGTGCACGACGCAGCACGACCGTTGGCCACGAGCGCGCTCTTTCGTCGTGTGATGGAAGCCATCGAGCTCGGCGCCGACGGGGCGGTCCCGGTCATCCCCGTCGGCGATTCGTTGCGAACCACGGCCGGAGCACCCGTCGATCGGGACGGGCTGGTGGCGGTGCAGACACCCCAGGGATTCCGCGCGTCCGCACTCCGTTCCGCGCACGCCACCGAGCCCGAAGCCAGCGACGACGCCTCCCTCGTGACCGCAGCCGGCGGCATGGTGGTGCACGTGGAGGGTGAGCGGTGGAACTTCAAGCTGACCGAGCCCTCGGACCTGGTGGTGGCCGACGCCGTGTGGAATGCGAGGATTGAGGCGTGAATCTCCGTGTCGGCAACGGCTTCGACGTGCACCGCTTCAGCGATGAACCCGACCGACTCCTCGTTTTGGGCGGTGTCGTGTTCGACGGCCCCGGACTCATCGGCCACTCGGATGCCGACGTCATCGCCCACGCCTGTGCCGAGTCGCTACTCGGTCCCGCCGGACTCGGCGACCTGGGCACCCACTTCCCCGACACCGACCCCGAGTGGTCGGGCGCCGACAGCATCGACCTCCTGGCCGAGGTCCAGCGGCGGGTCGCGGCGGCGGGCTGGAGCGTTGTCAACATCGACTGTTCGATCGTGGCCGAACGACCGAAGCTGGCCCCTCGCCGACTCGAGATGCAGCAGCGCCTGTCCCGGGCCGTCGACGCGCCTGTCACCGTTGCCGGACGTCGCGCCGAAGGGCTCGGGGCGCTCGGCCGAGTCGAAGGCATCGCTTGTTTCGCCACTGCACTGTTGATGGAGCTCCCCTCATGACCAGCCGTCCCACGCGACCCACCGGAAAGCCGGTCGGTCGACCACCCGGCGGTCCGACCGCACGTCCGAGCAGTGGTGCGTCCAAGCGCTCACCCGGTCGCCCCGTCGGTGGCACACCCAAGGGTGCAGCCAAGCGTTCCAGCTCTGGTCCACCCGGCCGCTCCGGCGCTCCGTCTCGCTCGGGCGCCCCCGCTCGCGCCGGATCACGTCCGGCGGCGTCGCGCTCGGGGCCGGCCCGTCAAGCGGCCGAGAAGGGCCTCGGTGGCACGCAGGTCGAGGGCCGCCAGTCGGTTCGTGAACTATTGCTGGCAGGGAAGCGTCGGATCTTCGAAGTGCACATGGCCGACGATCTCGATCACGCCGACGTCCTCGACGA
>JBBQLA010000318.1:0-4114 GCA_038327485.1 Acidimicrobiales bacterium | reverse complement strand
AGCGCCAAGCCGAGGCACAGGAACTGGTGATCGTCGGACCACCCGCACAGGCCGTCCTCGTTCCAGCGATACGCCCTCGATCGGGCCTGCTCGTACGGGAAGTAGCTCCACGCGTCACCGTTGGCCGAGTAGTCCTCGCGCACGGTGCCCCACGCTCGTTCTGCCAGATAGGGCCCCCACTTCCGCCACGGGGCCTCATTGCGATCCGCTTCGCTCAGCCGTTGATGTTCCTTCGTCGAAGGGTGCTCCACTGACGGGTCGATCGGTGGTGGCATGCGACCACGCTCGCGCATCACGGGGTGCCAGACTGCGACCGTGCGTGCACTTACCGTCTTGCCCGGAACGGCAGGATCAGCTGCCGTCACCGATCTGCCCGAGCCACCCGCCGCCGATGGGCCGCTGGTCGTGGAGACACTCGCGATCGGAGTGTGCGGAACCGACCTCGAGATCTGTCGTGGCGACTACGGCAGCGCGCCCGTCGCAGGCGAGCGCCTGGTGATCGGCCACGAATCGTTGGGTCGCGTGATCGAGGCGCCCGACGTCTCGGGGTTCGCCGCGGGGGACCTCGTGGTCGGCATCGTGCGTCGTCCAGATCCGGTGCCGTGCCCGAGCTGCGCCATCGGCGAGTGGGACATGTGCCGCAACGGCATGTACACCGAGCGCGGCATCAAGGACCGCCACGGCTACGCCTCGGAGCGGTATCGGATCGACCCGGCGTACGCGATCAAGATCGACCACTCGTTGGGAGACCTCGGCGTTCTGTTGGAGCCGACCAGCGTGGTGGCCAAGGCATGGGACCACGTCGAGCGCATCGGCGCTCGGTCCGGCGCGTGGCTCCCAAATCGGATCCTCGTCTGCGGTGCCGGCCCGATCGGGCTGTTGGCCGCGCTGCTCGGTGTGCGGCGCGGCTTTGACGTGCATGTTGTCGACGTGGCCACCGACGGACCGAAGCCGCAACTGGTGGCGGATCTCGGTGCCACGTACCACACCGAACCGGTGGCATCGCTGGCGTCGACCGCGGACGTGGTGATCGAGTGCACCGGCGTGGCAGATGTCGTCGTGTCGATCCTGTCGAACACCGGACCCGACGCCATCGTGTGTCTCACCGGGGTGTCATCGGGTGGACGAACCTTGCAGTTCGACGCCGGCGAGGTGAACCGCGAAATGGTGCTCGGCAACGCGGTCGTCTTCGGGTCGGTCAACGCCAACCGCCGCCACTACGAGGCCGGTGCGGTGGCGCTCGCCGCGGCCGACCCCACGTGGCTGGGACGACTGATCACTCGCCGCGTGCCGCTGGATCAGTTCGCCGACGCGCTGGTCCGTCGCCCCGACGACGTGAAGACCGTCATCACCTTTGGTCCCATCGTCACACCTGGTCCCACAGTCACACCTGCTCCCACAATCACACCTGGTCCCACAGTCACACCTGCTCCCACAGTTTGATGCCACCCAGCAACCCGGCGTCGTTGCTGATCAGCCGCACCCGCTGAGCCAGTTCGGCGTCGACCCTCGACAGGTCCACGCGGCTGGCGTTGCCGCCGCCGACCAGGATGGAGTCGGGGGTGATCAGCGCATCGAGGATCGACAGGGTCTTCGCGACCCTGCGATTCCATTTCTTGGTGCCATGTCGCTTTCGAGCCGCGTCGCCCAGCACCTCGTTGTAGGTGTGCTTCGCCCGAAGTGGATGGTGCGCCAGCTCGAGGTGCAGCGCCAACGAACCGTCGCGGAACACCGCCGAGCCGACGCCGGTGCCCAGCGTGATGACCAGCTCCAAGCCGTTTCCTCCGATCGCGCCCAAGCCCTGCACATCGGCGTCGTTGGCGACTCGGGTGGGATGACCCAGGCGAGTTGCCAACGCTGCTGCGAGATCGAAGCCTTCCCACGCTGACCGCAACGACGGATCGACCGCAGACCCCGGCCCGCTGACGGTCACGAAGTGCGGAGCGGTGCGGATCACGCCGCCCCTCACCACCCCGGGGAACCCCGCCGACACCCGGTCGAACGGTGGGAGCGGTTGGACGAGGGCCGCGAGGTCGTCGACCAACTTGTCGGGTGGGCACGGATAGGTGGTCGCCACCCGGACCCGCTCGTGCTCGGGTTGACCTGCCGCGTCGAGCACGGTCGCTTTGAGGCCGGTTCCGCCGATGTCGATGGCAAGGGTATGTGACACACCCCCAGCGTACGAGCGAGTCCGCCCGCCGCCTCAGCGGGTCGGCACCAGCCGGTGGACGTCAGACATGACGGCTGGAAAGCGACCGCCCCTTGATCGAGCGATAGATCAACAACGCGATCACTGCGCCCACGAAGGAACCGACGAGACCGGCCGTCTGGAATGCTCCATCGGCCAGGTCACGTCCGAACAGCACCCAGCCCAGGAACCCGCCGATGACGGAACCGACGAGGCCGAGCACCAGCGTCGCGCCGACACCCATCGCGTCGTCGCCGGGCACCACGAGACGAGCCAGCGCTCCGGCCAACAGTCCGATGATGAGCATTCCGATGAGCCACAACATGAGGTTCCCTTCGTTCGTTGATCTCGCTGCACCCGCCGATGACGTCGGCAACGTGCTGGGCCCTCTGCTACCCCCTGCGCCACTCGACGAAACATGGCCGTAGGGTGTCGCCATGATCAGCCAGCCTGACGCCGACGCGCGCGATGTCGTGATCCACATTCCGGCCGACCCCACCTTCGTTCGAGTGGTTCGGTTGGCCACGAGCGGAGCCGGCACCCTCGCTGGGTTCGACGTGGACACCATCGACGACATCCGAATTGCGGTCGACGAGATGTGCGCCACGCTCATCGAGTTGGCCGATTCGCACCACACCATCGCCCTCACGATGCGGATCCAGTCCGACTCGCTGACGATCACCGGCGAGACTGAGACCGGGGTCGATCCCGACGGTATCGACGCTGAGCGCCACGCACTCGGCCGGATGATCCTCGACGCGATCTGCGACCGTCACGAACTCACTGTGAATGACGGCGTCGCCCGATTCGTGATCGAACGACGTCGAGCCGAGTCCGCGCCGGCTGATGGCCTCTGACTCGGAGCCGGCGCGTCTCGATGACACCGAGACTCAGCGGCTCTTCCGACACCTCAAGGCGACGGGCGACCAGGCCACCCGCGATCAGATCGTCGAAGCACACCGCTGGCTGGCCGTGCAGTGCGCACGGCGGTTCGCCAATCGCGGAGAGCCGCTCGACGAGCTGATCCAAGTGGCGTTCGTCGGAGTGTTCAAGGCGGCCCAACGATTCGACCCCGACTTCGGCACACCGTTCACGGCCTTCGCCACTCCCACCGCGATCGGTGAGATCCGTCGGCACTTCCGTGACAAGACCTGGTCGGTGCGGGTGCCGCGCCGGGCCAAGGATCTCCACGTCCGCCTGCCGAGCGCCATCGAGGAACTCACCACCGATCTGCACCGGTCACCGACGCCCGCCGAGGTCGCCGCCTACATCGGCGTGGCCGAGGAGGCCGTGCTCGAAGCAATCGACGCCGGAGCCGCCTATCGAGCATCGTCGCTCGACGCTCCTCGTGGTGTGAGCGGAGCGACCGGTGCGGAGACCTACGGCGCCAACGACCCGTTGATGCTGCGCACCGATGATCGATCGATGCTGGAGTCGCTGCTCGCAACGCTGCCACCACGCGAACGCGAGATCGTGTATCTGCGGTTCTTCGAGGAACTCAGCCAAGCCGAGATCGCCGAACGCATCGGCGTGAGTCAGGTGCATGTGTCTCGTCTGCTTCGAACGTCGATCGACACGCTGCGCGACGCCGCCTCCAGTTGACTCGCCGCTGAGGGTTGCTCTCTCCCCCTCCCGGGTAGTCGGTCGGCATGGATCCGACGGACCCGACAACTCCCGATGTGGCGGTCGATGAAGCCGTCGACCCGGCGGACAGCTGGCCCGGCCCGGCGTATTGGGCGAGGGTGACCCTCGCAGTGGTCGGGGTGGTGGCGCTCTGCTTCGCGGTAGTGAAGATCAGCGCCGTCCTGGTTCTGGGGCTCACCGCGCTGGTGCTCGCCGTCGGTCTCCAGCGACCGATCGCGTGGATGGAGCACCGGGGGGTTCGACGCGGTGCCGCCGTGGCGATCCTGGCGATCGGCGTCATCG
>JBBQLA010000317.1:0-4114 GCA_038327485.1 Acidimicrobiales bacterium | reverse complement strand
TCGGCAGAGCAGTCGCAGGAGCCCCGAGCCCGGCCAACGCACCGCGGGTCGCTCCAGGATCGACGCGCTCGCGATTGTCGGGATCAACCAGGCGATACGACCAGGTCTCGCCACCTTGGTAGAGGTCGGGGACCCCTGGGACCGTGAGAGACAGCAGCGTTCGAGCGAGTGTGACATCGCGCGTGGCGACTTCGGTGTCATCCGACAATGCAGCCAGATCCGAGGTCAGCCCAGGATCGGCGAACATCAGGTCGATCCGGTCGGCGAGGGCGGCCTCGTAGGTCTCGTCGGGGTCGAGCCAGTTCGTTCGCAATTTGGATTCTCGGGTCGCCTTGAGGGCGTACTCCTTGAGTCGTCGCGCGTCGATGCCGGGTGTGCCGAACAGCGTCTGGATGAGCAGCAAGTCCATGTGGGCGTCGTCGCCGGCGCCCTGTTCCTTCCACCATGTCTCCACGACGTCGGCGAATACGGAGGACCACTGGCTGAGCACGTCGATGCGTGATCGCACGTCGGTGGATCGCTTCGAGTCGTGCGTCGATGTGGCCGTGTGGGCGAGCGGAGTGAGTTGGTGGCGGGCCTCCATGGCCTGGTGGAAGTCGGCGAGCTCGATGCTCCATGCGCCCGGATCGGAACCGACCTCGCACCGGCTGGAGAGACTGATGAGTCGGTACCATGCCGTGTCCTCGCACCCCTTCGCTCGGGCAGGTCCGGTCAGCTGCTGGAAGCGCACGCACACCTCGGCCTCGAGGGGCTCGTCGGAGACCCCTTCGATCACCCCGCGCACCAACTCGATGAGGTCGGGATCGTGACCATCGTCGGTGACGTCACGGACCAACCCATCGATGAACTCGGCGTCGATGGCATTGATGACGAGTCCCGGGCGGGCGTAGGTGCGGTAACGACGGAACCGACTGACCAGATCGACGAGCAGGAGCTCGATCTCGCGACGGGTGACGTCACGGAGACGACGACGTCGCTCACACACCTGAACCAGCAGGTCGACCAGCCGGTTCACGTCGGCGGCGAGCAGCGACGCGAGTACCAACCGCATGCAATCGCTTTCAGTGAGGTCCACGTCGGTCGGCGTGCCAGCAAGTTCTGCCAGTCGTTCGAGGACCGGGCGACCACGATCGTCGACCTCGAGCCGGCTGATCACCTCGGCCACCTCGTAGCCGGTGGTGCCCTCGATGGGCCAAAGGGGAAGGGCCTCGTCGCCCTCGAGGATCTTCTCGACGAAGATCGGTCGGTCGCCGACCAGCTGCCGCAGTCGTTGCAGGTAGGCGTCGGGGTCGGCAAGACCGTCGATGTGGTCGACGCGCACTGCGTCGATCCATCCCTCGGCCAGCCACCGCCGGACGCCGCCGTGGGTCTTTTCGAAGGCTTCGTCGGTGTCGATCCTCAGAGCGACGAGCGAGGTCACATCGAAGAATCGCCGGTAGCCCAGATCTTCGAGGCCGGCCCGCCAACGGGCCAGTCGATAGGGCTGCGACTCGAGGAGCCGGTCGAGCTGCGCCGGTTCGCGGAATGCAGTTCGAGCGGCGGAACGAACGGCGGCGGCGTGGTGGTCATCGACGAGCCAGTCGCGTAGCGCCTGGCGGAGCGCCGTCTCCTCGGCTTGGCGCCGCTGGCGCTCGCCCGAGTCGGGATCGTCATGGAACGGGAGGGCGAGGGCTCGCGTCGCCAGCTCGTCGAGGGTGTCGTCGGCGAGCTGTTCTGCAACGTCTCCGAGGAACGAGCCGACCGAGGCGAGCTCGAGAGGAACCGTGGCGGAATGGTGCACCACCACGAGTTCGCCGCCGGTGGAGACGTCCACGGTGAACTTGCCGGCCTCGATCTCGCGTCCGCAGTGGTCGGCCAGCAACGGCAGTAAGACGCGGCCGTGAAGTCGGGTCTCGGGGGCAGCCCAGTCGATATCGAAGAATTCGGCGTGAACGCTCGACCGGCCGTTGGCCAGCACGTCCCACCAGGCGGCGTTGCCGGCGGGGTCCGCGGCCATGTGGTTGGGGACGAGGTCGACGACGATGCCGAGGCCAGCGGTGTGACAGCGATCAGCGAGCCGGGCGAGTGCGGCTTCGCCTCCGAGGGCAGGGTCGACGGTGGCGTGATCCACCACGTCGTAGCCGTGAGTCGATCCGCTGGCGGCGGAAAAGATCGGTGAGAGGTACACGTGGCTGATGCCGAGGTCGCTGAGCACGGTCGGCCACTCGCCGTCGGCGACGTCGTCGAGGGTGAGGCCGTCACGCAGCTGCAACCGGTAGGTGGCGCTCAGGTGCGGGGCGGTGATGGGCTCGTTCACGATGAACCATCCGCGAGCAGGACGACGCGCCGTCCGTCGGTGTCGAACTCGTGGATCGGGTCGGCGTCGCCTCCGGCGTCGGTGCCGATGATCGCGGTGTCGATCAACACCGCCCACCCACCGAGTTCAGATGGCGGGAGGATCCAGTGGGTGTCCTCATGTCCGAGATCGATGAGGATGGCCAGGCGCTGATCGGTGACCGGGCGGCCCCGGCGATCGGGCTCGGGAATCGACGTGCCATCGAGGATGAGCCCGATGCGAGCAGCATCGTCGGCGGTCCAGTCCTCGTCGGTGAAATCACGCCCATCGGGGTGCCACCATCGGGCGTCGCCACCATCGGGTGCGTCGGCGCCGCGCATCCACCGTCGGCGCCGCAGAGCCGGATGGTCGCGACGGAGCTCGATGAGCTTGCTGGTGAAGGCCAGGTGTTCGGGGTGCTTCTCGATACTCGACCAGTCGAACCACGACAGGTCGTTGTCCTGGCAGTAGCCGTTGTTGTTGCCGTGCTGGGTGCGACGAACCTCGTCGCCCATCAGCACCATCGGCACGCCTTGGGACAGCAGCAGGGTGGCGAGCAGGTTGCGGGTCTGTCGAGCGCGCAGCGCCTCGACGGCGTCGTCGTCGCTCGGGCCCTCGATGCCGCAGTTCCAGCTGCGGTTGTCATCAGCGCCGTCGCGTCCGTCCTCGCCGTTGGCCTCGTTGTGCTTTTCGTTGTAGGAGACGAGGTCCTCGAGGGTGAAGCCGTCGTGCGCCGTGAGGAAGTTGATGCTGCACGACGGGCTACCGCGATCGGATTGGTAGAGGTCGGGGGAGCCGGCCAGCCGGGTGCCGAGATCGCCGAGGACGCCAGGCTCACCTCGCCACGCGTCGCGGACGGTGTCGCGGTAGCGACCGTTCCATTCGCTCCAGTAGGGGGGGAAGTTGCCGACCTGGTAGCCACCGTCGCCGACGTCCCAGGGCTCCGCGATCAACTTTACGCGGCCGAGCACCGGATCCTGCTGGATCAGATCGAAGAAGGCGGAGAGGCGATCGACCTCGTGCAGCTCACGGGCGAGCGTTGAGGCCAGGTCGAAGCGGAAGCCGTCGACATGCATCTCTGTCACCCAGTAGCGCAGGCTGTCCATGATGAGTTGCAGCACATGGGGGTGGCGCATGTTGAGCGAGTTCCCGGTGCCCGTGTAGTCCATGAGGTAGCGCGGCTCGTCCTCCATGACGCGGTAGTAGGCGCGGTGGTCCAGGCCTCGGAAGCTGATGGTGGGGCCCTGGTGGTTGCCTTCGGCCGTGTGGTTGTAGACGACATCGAGGATCACCTCGAGGTTGGCTTCGTGGAGCGCCACGACCATCTGGCGGAACTCGGCGACGACGTCCTCGGGTCGCGCGCCGGATGCATATCCGGCGTGCGGCGCGAAGAAGCCGATGGAGTTGTAGCCCCAGTAGTTACGAAGTCCCCGTTCGATCAGATGGTTGTCGTGGAGGAACGCGTGAACCGGAAGGAGCTCCACGGCGGTCACGCCGAGGCCGGTGAGATGATCGATGACCGAGGGGTGGGCGAGCCCGCTGTAGGTGCCTCGCTGGTGCTCGGGCACGTCGGGATGTAGGGCGGTGAGGCCCTTCACGTGGGCCTCGTAGATGACCGTTTCGTCCATGGACCGATCGGGGCGGCGGTCGGCGCTCCAGTCGAACCACGGGTTGGTGACGACCGAGCGAGGCACGAACGGTGCCGAGTCGCTCTGCTCCATGTCGTCGGGGGAGTCCATCTGGTACCCGAAGCAAGCCGGATCCCAGGAGACGTCACCAGCGATGGCGGTGGCATAGGGA
>JBBQLA010000316.1:0-4115 GCA_038327485.1 Acidimicrobiales bacterium | reverse complement strand
CGGGTTCATCGAGGCCTGGGTCACGCCGTCGGGCCTGCCGACGTTGGCGCGCGTCGGCATCGGCGCCGCGGTCGAGGTGGCGTTCCTCAGCTACGTGATCGGCCTCGGTCGTGCCGCCGCGGCCCAGGGGCTGACCGGTCTGTTGGGAGAGAGCCCGCGCACGTGGGACGAAGACGCCGCGGCGCGCAAGTCCTTCGACGCTCGTCGGGCGGCGCGGGCCGGGCGGACCACCACGCTGGCCACATCGAACGTCACAGGCGACCTGTCGCCTTGACCTTGAGGTAGTGGTCGGCGAGTCGTGTCGACAGGTCGGCCGGTGACGCGTCGACCACGGTGACGCCGAGCCCGCGGAGCCGGGCCGCGATACGCCGACGTTGCGACAATGCGGAGACCGCGGCTGCCTTGCGGTACGCACCAGGCCCGTCGGTGACCTCGGCGGTCGCCCACTTCGCCACTGCCGGATCGGTGACCGCTCCGACGACGACCATGTGGTGGCGGAGCACCAACGGCAACGCGGGAATGAGGGAGTCCTCGATCATCTGCGGTTGAAGATCGCTCAACACCACGATCAGCGCTCGGCGACGGAAGCGGGCGAGCGTGGCGGCGAAGGCACCCAGGTAGTCGCTCTCGCTCAACGTCGGCTCGATGTCGAACATCGCTTCGGTCATGCGCGACACCTGATCGCGGTGGCGGGCCGGCGCGACGATCCGGCCGACCGTCGAATCGAAGGTCACGAGGCCGACGCGGTCACCGAGGCCTGTGGCCACCGCCCCCAGCATCATCACCGCGTCCATGGCGTGTTCGAGCCGGGCGACCCCATCGACCTGGCCGGCCATCACGCGTCCGGAATCGAGCAGCACCATCACTGTCTGGTTCCGTTCGGGACGATAGGTCCGCACGATCGTCTTGCCGACTCGTGCCGATGCCGCCCAGTCGACACGACGGAACTCGTCGTCGGTGGTGTATTCGCGGAGCTGCTCGAACTCGGTGCCGCCGCCCGAGCCGAGCGCGGAACGCAGTCCGATGTCGAGCACGCGGGCGCGCCGGATGCGCAGCTCGGCTTCCTCTCGACTCCGAAACGGGGGGTGCACCCTGAGCACCGTGGGGACCGATATGCGTCGCTGCCGGGACCCGAGCCGAAGCGGGCCATCGATGCGCACGGTGACCTCGTTGATGCGGAACCGGCCCCGACGCGCCGGCTCGATGGTCGTCGACGCCGTTGCGGTCGCCAACGACTTCAGGGAGAGACGAACCCGACGAGTCGAGGCGCGCAGCGAGGGGGCGAGCTCGTCGGCCAGCGTGAGCGTGGCCCGACGCCGACCCCGGTTGTGAACCCGCCACGACACGACCGTCGCCTGGCCGAGTACCACGACCGGTGGATGCTGCCGTTCGATGTCGAGGTCTCGGGCGCGGGCCCCGAACCACGAGTCGACGACCGAGACCATCAGGAGCACGCCGTTCAACAGCGCGAGCGTGCCCCAGTAACCACCGACGAGCGCGCCCGGGTACGGCAACAAGCCGACAGCCAACACGGCGGCGAGCGCCGCCAGACGGCGAGTGGGCACGAACGACACGGTGGGGACGACTCAGCGAGGAGCGGGGACGGTGGCCAGCAGACCGTCGAGAATCCCGTCCGCCGTCGTGCCCTCCAGCTCGAGCTCGGGACGGATGATCATCCGGTGACGCATCGATGGCCGTGCCACTGCCTTGATCTCGTCCGGCGAGACGAAGTTGCGGCCACTGAGCCACGCCCACGCCTTGGCCGCGTGCAGCAATGACGCGGCGCCGCGCGGTGACACACCGAGCTGGACCGACGGCGACTCGCGTGTCGCACGGCAGAGCGCAGTGATGTAACCGATCACCGTCGGCTCGACACCGACCCGCTCGACCTCCTGGCGAGCCAGCACGAGATCAGCTGGGGTGGCCACGGGGCGGACACCGGCCGCGACCACGTCGTGGGGGTCGAGGCCCTCGTGATGCCGCTGCAGGATCATGGTCTCCTGTTCGAAGGTGGGGTACCCGACCAGGAGCTTGAAGGCGAAGCGGTCGAGCTGCGCTTCGGGAAGCGGGTAGGTGCCCTCGTACTCGACGGGGTTCTGCGTGGCCACCACCACGAACGGATCGGGAAGCAGGCGGGCTTGGCCGTCGACGGTGACCTGTCGTTCCTCCATGGCCTCGAGCAGCGCAGCCTGGGTCTTGGGTGGTGTGCGGTTGATCTCGTCGGCCAACAGCAGGTTGGTGAAGACCGGACCCTCCCGGAAGCGGAAATCCCCCGCTCGCTGGTCGAGGATCGATCCACCGATCACGTCTGACGGCATCAGGTCGGGAGTGAACTGCACCCGGGCGAATTCCAGTGACATGGCTGAGGCCAACGTCTTGACCAACAGGGTCTTGGCCACGCCGGGCACGCCCTCGAGCAACACGTGCCCCCGGATCAACAAGGCCGCGATCAACCCGGTGACTGCGCCCTCCTGTCCGACGACAACCTTGCCGACCTCGTCGCGCAGCGCAGTGATCGCGGCCCGTGCCGAGCCATCGGACACCGGCGCGACGCCGGCAGGTGGGGCGTTCGTGGGCGGGACGCCCGTGGGGTAGTACTCACTCACCGAGGATCTCCTGTCGCAGTTGATCGAGTTGTCGGCTCAGCTCGACGAGCTGAGCATCGGACGAAATGGTCGAATACGCCAGCAACGCCAGCACGTCAGCGGGTTCTCGGCCGGTACGCGCCGCAACGACGGGCGCCAGCAGCGTGGCCGGTACTCCCGTTCCCATACCGAGCCGGCGGGCCAGACGGTCGATCACATCGGCGCGGATGAGCGAAGCGGCATGGCTCGGATCGCGACGACGTTCCATGAGGTTGCCAACGGCCTCGACGAGCTCGGAGCCGGCGATCGGGACCGGCTGCGGCTCGACCACGACCCGGCCGAGCCGCCTCGCCAGGACGGCACACAGCAGCACCGCAGCGACGACCAGCTCCCACAACCCCAGCTTCACTCCGACCGACATCTGACTGAACACCGACCGGTTGCCGGCTCGGGGCACCGGGGCGTTGATGCCGGAGGTCACCACGGCGATCCGCGCTCGACCCTCGGGTGCGAGCAGCCGCTGAGCCAGCACGATGTTGTCCTCCATCGGGCCGGTGGGATCGTCGACTTCCTGGTCCTTGGGGCGCATGGTCTCGTTGGTGAACAGCTGCGGCCCCGCAACGATGAAGACCCCGGCATCGAGCACCACGAACGCGGTCGACTGGTCGCCGTAGCACGACGGTTCCTCGGATCCGATGTCGAGTCGGGTGGAACCACCGGGGTCGATCCGCTTCAGGTCGGCCAGCACGTCGATGGTGCAGGTGCCCGGCTCCTGGCCGATCTGGGCGACACCCAACGGAAGGCCGAGCGGCCCCGATGACGAGGTCACCTCGCCGTCGGGCCGACCGGCCAGCACGACGGCTCCACCGCGCTGCGCGAATGCCTTCCACTTGGCGAACTGGGCGGGCGAGGCTCCCGCCGCTTCCGGAACGAAAAGGGTGTCCGCCCGATCGTTCAACCCAGCGTTGACGTCGGCCGAGTCGATCGCGGTGAAGGTCGACCCGAACCTCTCGAGGGTGCGAACCAGCCCGACGTAACCGTTCCGTCCGGCATCGTCGAGGGCGTACGGACGTGAGTCCTTGCTGGCCCGTGCGCCCAGCACCACGAGTACCACCGCCACGGCGACCACCAGTGCCACAGCGCGACCTCGGCCAGGACTTCCGACCGAGAGCACCGAGGCGTCAGCCACTGCCGTCACGAGTCCACCACGGCATCGGTGTCGGCACCGACCGAAGCGAGCTGACGGACAGTCGTGGCTCGCGCCAACACGTCAGCAGCGAACTCCTTGAACCGAGCGTTCTCGGCCGAGCTCGTCTCGACACGGCCGTACCACGCCAACTCGAAGAGCCGCGAGGCCGCGTCGAATGATTCGATGACCTGCGGTGCCGCATCGGAGACGTCGGTACGGAACTCCCCGGGGGTCCGGCCTGCTTGAGGAGACAGCACCCGTCGATCGACCAACTCACCGACCAGCTCGCGGTACCGCGCCCGCAGCGCGTCCTTCCACTCGCCGTCGCGCTCCAGGCGGTC
>JBBQLA010000315.1:0-4136 GCA_038327485.1 Acidimicrobiales bacterium | reverse complement strand
GGTCGTGAAGGTGTGGCCATCACGCTGGCAGAGCCTCGAGAGCACCGCATGCTCAAGAACATCGAGCGGGTCACCAAGCAGCCGATCCGAATCGAGAAGGTACCGACGGTCGCCGATCTGCGGTCCCGTCGACTCGAGTCGACCAACGCCACCTTGCGCGAGACGCTCCTCGGTGGTGACCTCGAACCGTTCCGGGGACTCGTCGAGTCGCTCACCGACGAGTTCGACGTGATGGAGGTCGCCCTCGCTGCGGTGAAGCTCGCGCACGAGGCGTCGGGTGCTGCCGCCGACGAGGAAGAGATCCCCGACGCCGCGGCCCGCATCGACCGTCCCAAGTCGAACCGGCCCGACAGCGGTAGCGGTTCAGGGGCCAAGCGCGAGTCACGCCCGTCGAAGGGCCCGACAGCGGGGATGACCCGCCTGTTCGTGGGCGCCGGACGCATCGCCGGAATTCGCCCGCAGGACCTGGTGGGCGCCATTGCGGGGGAGACCAGCTTGAGCGGTCGCGACATCGGCGCCATCCAGATCGGCGACCGCTTCGCCCTCGTCGAGGTGCCCGAGCAGTCGGTGCAGGAAGTGATCGGTGCGCTCAAGGGCACCACCATCAAGGGCAAAAAGGTCAACGTTCGCCGCGAACGCGAACGGGACCACTGACCGCTGCGGCCAGCCCCTACAGCGGGTCGTTCGACCCGAGCAGCTCACCGTTGCGCAACACGGTCACCGGGCCGTCCTCACTCACGATGATCACCGTCGCCATTGGATCGTCGAAGCTGTAGCGGCGACCTGCGGTGTGGCGCATGCCCCGAAACATCTCGACCGCTGATGCCGCCTCGAGACTGGGGGCCAGCCGCACGCCGAGTTCCTGCAGGGTGCCGGTGGCGTCGAACACCGCGGCGCCGTCCAACTGGCCGAGCACGTGGCGCAACGGTGCGAGGTCGGCCGGGTGGTCGATCTGCAGTGGCGGGGGAGTGGGCAACCGCACCTCGTAGTTGGGGTCGACATCGTCAGCGGGGCGGTAGAGCAGGATGGCCCCGATGCCGCGCGAGCCGAGGTCGTGCACGGCGAACTCCAGCAGCGTCTGCAGGATGTTGCGATCTCCGTGACCCTCGTCGATGTCGATGGAGTCGATCCAGCCCCCGACGTCGCGTTCGTTGTGCCACGTCACGCCGTCCCATCGCAGCACCCCGAACGTTCCCGCAACCCGCACCGGGCCCGAGGGGTGGCGCTGCACCAGCGTGGCTCCCATTGCGTCGGCCAGCACGACCATGTCGCGTTCGGACCCGGCTGGTCGGTCGAACACGGCCAACTCGTCCGCGCCGTCGTTGCGGCGGATCACCCAACTCGACAGTCCGTCGGCGAACAGACGTGGCCCCGATGAGGCCCGGGGCACGTGCCGTCGGCTGATCTTGAGCTGCACGAGCTCCTCCCACAACGCCGGCTGGACGGTGGGCTCCACGATCGAGCCGTAGCTGGGGATGCGGCGTTCGTGCACGATCGGGCGAAGCGCATAGTCGAGCTCGGACAACACCAGAGCGACCGTTTCGTCCTCTCCTTCGAAGGCGAACCCGCTCTCCGCCAGCTCCTCGGCCAGACGTCGACGTCGTTCGGTGCTGGCTGTCCGCTTGTACTCCATGCCGTCGGAGTCAGCGAGGCGAGCAGATGACCAGCGGAATGACCCGATCGGTCTTGGTCACGTACTCGTCGTAGGCGGGCCACACGGCGGTGGCGGCCGGCCACAGCTCTTCGCGCTCAGCCTCGGTGGCGGTTCGAGCGATCATCTCGTGCACCTCGGCGTGGTCCTGGATGGTGACCTCGGGATGGGCCTCGATGTTGCGGTACCAGTTGGGGTGGCTCGGAGCTCCGCCCATCGAGGCGATCACCAGGTAGTCCTCGCCGACCTTGACCCGGATCAGCGGAGTGCGCCGCAACTTGGCCGACTTGGCGCCGGTCGTGCTCAGGACGATGATCGGCGCCCCTTCCCAGACACCACCCTGCTCGCCGTCGGTGTCGAGGTACTGCTGGACGTGGTCCGCGATCGGTTCCCACGGTGACGGTTCGTAGTTGTCGCTCATGGGGGGAATCTACTCAGGCCCTGTGTCGTTCACCCGCGGGTCAGGTTCGAAGCGACCTCAGCTCGCCGAGGACCCGCCCCAGTCCGGCAATGAGTCGTTCGACGTCGTCGATGGTGTTCGACCAACCGAACGACACCCGCAGGCTGTGTTGTGCGTCGACTCCCATCGCCGCGAGCACCGGCGACGGCTCGAAGGCCTCGGAGCTGCACGAGCTGCCCGAGTGCACCGAGATGCCGAGCGCGTCGAGGCCGAGGAGGACGGGCTGGGGTTCGACATCGCTCACTGCGAGGCACACGATGTGCGGAGCCCGAGACGTGCGGCTCCCGATGAGCTCCAGGCCGTCGGCCGCGTCGACCCAGGCGATGAGCCGCTCCGACAGGTCTCGCTGTAGCAGGGCCTCGGATTCAATGCGGTCGACCAGCGCCCGACACGCCGCCGCGAACCCGATCGCTCCCATGGTGTTCTCCATGCCGGCGCGCCGTGCCCGTTCCTGGTCGCCGCCCACGAGCAGCGGGTCGATCCGGAGCCCTCGTCGGACCAGCAACGCGCCGATGCCGGTGGGACCCCCGAGCTTGTGGGCGCTGATCGACATGAGATCGATCCCCGAACCCGAGAAGGCGATCGGCAGTCGGCCCGCGCCCTGCGCGGCGTCGATGTGCACCAGCGCCCGACCGCCGACGGCCTCGAGCACCCGCTCGGTCGGCTGGCACACCCCGGTCTCGTGGTTCACCAGTTGGCAGTGCACGACGGCGGTGTCGTCGCGCACTGCGGCACCCATCTCATCGGGATCGACGAGCCCGTCGCCGTCCACGTCGATGAACGTTGACGTCGCTGCCGACCACCTGGTGACGGCCGAGTGCTCGGTCGTAGTGAGCACTGAATGGGCACCGCGCTGACGAGTCCCCCAGGCCGCAGCGGCGATCGACTCCGTGGCGCCCGAAGTGAACACGACCTCGCGCGGCCGAGCGCCGAAGAATGAAGCCACCTCGTCGCGCGCATGCTCCAGTGCCACCCGGGTGGTCATACCGTCGGCGTGGATACGCCCCGGGTCACCGGTGTCGCAGCGTGCGAGCCACTCCACCATTGCGGCCCGAGCCGCTGGTCGAAGCGGCGCTGTCGACGCGCTATCGAGGTAATCCCGGTCGAGGTCAGCGCTGTCGAGGTCAGCGCGGTCAAGGTCAGCGCGGCGCATGGGCCGACTCAGGATTCGACCGAGGTGACGCAGCGGTCGTCGCCGCGGTTCTTCGATGACAGCAGATCAACCAGCGTCTCGCCATGGGTCATCGAGCCGAGCATTCCGCGGACCATGCCTCGGTCGATGGCACACATCACCGGGTGTTCGACGGCCGTCTCGCCGAAGGGGCAGTGGTCGGCCACGATCTGCAGTTGGTCCCCGTCGTGCTCGGCCCGTGCGGCGAATCCGTGGGCGGACAGCGCGTCGGCCACCGCGTGCAAGGCGCTGCGCACCGAACGCTGCGCCGTGCCGCTGACTGCGTCGCCCATGGCGGCGCCGATCTCGAGGCCGACCTCTTCGGCCAACGCCTCGGCGCGGTCCTGGCCCAGCTCGGCCAGCGCCTTGCCCAACAGCTTGAGGACCACCTCGTCGGTTCGCACTGGTATCTCGATCGAGACCTCGTCACCGACCGCCAGGTACCGCTTCGACGGCCGTCCGGCCGTGGTGGCGGCGTTCTTGGTGATGCTGGCCTCGACGTAACCACCGGCAGCCAACTTGTCGAGGTGGTGGCGGGCGACGTTGGCGTGCAGCGCGAAACGGGCGGCCACCTCGGTCGCCGTCACGCCGTCGGGGTTGGTGTGGGCGAACAGGAAGATCTCGCGACGAGTCGGGTCGCCGAATGCAGAGGTGATGGCGGTGACCGCGGAGGAGAACTCAGTCGCGCTCAACGATCCCGAAGCGCCGGAACCGGGCGCGGCACCGGCTACCGACACCGGACTCGGGGATGCTCCGATCACCGTCGTAGTCTACGGCGCATCATGTCTCCCACCGTTGCCGACGTCACCGAGGCCCTCAGGCCAGTCCAGGATCCCGAGCTCCACCGATCCATC
>JBBQLA010000314.1:0-4147 GCA_038327485.1 Acidimicrobiales bacterium | reverse complement strand
CTTGGCACACCGTTGCACCCATCCTGCCCCCAGCGCCGAACACGCCGACCTTGACTCTCGACTGCGAGATCGGTGACGACTGGCTCGGTGGCATCGGCCGAGACTACCGGGCCTCCTTGAGGTGGACTTCTCCGACGACTTCTTGGCGCACGATGCCCGTTCGGCCTGTGCCAGCTCAGAACTGGTCGGACGTGACCGGTCCAACGGCGACGGTCACTCGCGCACTGTCCAACATCGTTGCCGCCACTCGGGTGACATCGGCGCGGGTCACTGCCGCGTAGCCGGCGAGGACCTCGGTCACCGGAAGCACGCCGCCTTGGCTCACCCATCCGTTGCCGAGGCGCGACATGCGTGTGCCGTGGTCTTCGAGCGCCATCACCGTCGAACCGGTGAGATACCCGACGGCCACTCGAAGTTCCTGAGGGGTGACGCCGTTGCTGATCACGCTGTCGAGCTCGCTGTCGATGAGTGCCCGGACCTCGTCGAGATTCGACGGGTTCGTGGCGCAATACAGCGCGACCATCCCGGAGTCGGTGAAGGAGGTCTGTGAGCTGAAGACCGAATAGGCCAGTCCACGTTCATCACGAATGGCTCGGTACAGCCGCGACGAGGGGCCGTCGCCCAGCGCATGCAACAACACCGCCAGAGCGAAGCGGTCGTCGTGTCGCTGGGCCAGCCCGCGCCATCCGAGGGCCAAGTGCACCTGCTCGGCGTCGCGTTCGGTGATCACTGTCTGTGCGGCAACCGCGTCGGGCACCGGTCGGGTTGGGCGCTCCTTGGCGGCCACGGAGTGCAGCCGCTCGGCCAGGGCCACGATCGTGCTGTGGTCAACGGCACCTGCCGCGGCCACCACGAGGTTCGCCGGGTTGTACCAGCGACCATGGAAGGCGGTGAGATCGGCTCGCGTCATCGCCTCGAGTGTGCCGACGGTGCCGAGAGTCTCTCGACCCAGCCCGTGATCGGGAAAGAGCGTCAGCGCCAGCTCGGACATCGCCACTTCGTCCGGCGTGTCGTTGACCATCGAGAGTTCTTCGAGGATGACGTCGCGCTCGGTCTCGACGTCGTCGGCCTCGAGCGCGGGCTGTGACACCAGCTCGCACAACAACTCCATGGCCATGGATGCATCAGCCGCCGGCACTCGCACGAAAAAGGCCGTGGTCTCGCGCGACGTGTACGCGTTCAGCTCACCGCCAACCGAGTCGACGGCGATGTTCACTTCATGAGCGGACCGGTGCGCGGTCCCCTGGAACAAAAGGTGTTCGAGGAAGTGGCACGCTCCGGCCAAGTCGGCGGGCTCGTCGCGGCTGCCCGCGCCGACCCACACCGACAACGATGCCGAGGTGGCCCCAGGCGCCGGGTCGGTGACGACCCGGACGCCTGCAGCGGTCTCGGACATGACGACGCGATCATCGATCGCGTCGATACCTGCGTTGTGTCGAACCTCGCTCAACGCCGACGAGGACGACGATCGCGGTCGCCGCCACCGCCTCGACCACCACGGCCTCCGCGGTCACCGAAGTTGCCGGCGACCTTGGGACCGAGATCACCGTGGAGCTCCACCACCTTGGCGTCGTAGTGATCGCCGAAATTGACGGTCACCTGATCGGGATCGACGGCCACTCGCTCGGAGGAGCGACCTTCGCCACGTTGGCTGTCGCCACGAGGAGCACGGTCCCGGCCAGCGTCGGACCGGGGGGCCGGAGCCGAACCCGCGTCATCGAAGCTGGTCGAGGGTGCCTCGGCGGAGCCGTCGGCATCACTCGCTTTTGGGTCGCCACCGCCTGCGCTCGTCGGGGTGAGCGAGATCTTCCCGTTGGGGTCGATGTCCTCGACACGAACCTCGATCTCGTCGCCAAGGCTGAGGACCGACTCCACCGAGTCGATGCGCTTGCCGCCACCGAGCTTGGAGATGTGCACGAGACCGTCGCGGCCCGGGAGGATGTTCACGAAGGCACCGAACTTGGTGATGTTGACCACCCTGCCCTGGTACACCTCGCCGACGCCTGCGGTGGGCGGGTTGAGGATGAGGCGGATCTGACGCTCAGCCTCGGTCACTCGCTCGCCCTCGACGGCAGCGATCGACACGATGCCGACCATGCCATCGTCGTCGACGGAGATGTCAGCGCCGGTCTCGGCCTGGATGGCGTTGATGACCTTGCCCTTCGGGCCGATGATCTCGCCGATCTTGTCAGCGGGGATCTCGAAGCTGATGATCTTCGGGGCCGACGCGGCCACCTCGGAACGAGGAGCGGAGATCGCCGCGTTCATGACCTCGAGGATCTGCATGCGGGCGTCCTTGGCCTGGTTCAGCGCGGCCGCCAACACGTCGGCGGGGATGCCTTCGATCTTGGTGTCGAGCTGGAGCGCCGTGACGAACTCCGACGTGCCGGCGACCTTGAAGTCCATGTCGCCGAAGGCGTCTTCGGCTCCGAGGATGTCGGTGAGGGTCGTGTACTTGCCATCGGCGTAGACGAGGCCCATGGCGATGCCGGCCACTGCGGCCTTGATCGGCACACCGGCGTCCATCAGCGAGAGGCTCGAGCCGCAGACCGACGCCATCGACGTCGAGCCGTTCGAGCTCAGCACCTCGGACACCGTGCGGATCGTGTACGGGAATTCCTCGAGGGAGGGGATCACGCAGAACAGGGCGCGCTCGGCGAGCGCACCGTGTCCGATCTCGCGACGCTTTGGGCCACGCATGAAGCCGGTCTCACCGGTCGAGAACGGCGGGAAGTTGTAGTGGTGCATGTACCGCTTGGACTTCTGCGTATCGATGCCGTCGATCATCTGATCCATGCGCTTCATGCCCAGGGTGGCGAAGTTGAAGACCTGGGTCTCGCCACGCTGGAACAGGCCGGTGCCATGCGCAGTCGACATGAGGCCGACCTCGGCCGATACCGGACGCAGGTCGGTCGGGCCACGACCGTCGATGCGGGCGCCCTCGTTGACGATGCGACTCCGGACGATCGACTTGGTGACCGACTTGAAGGCCGCCTTGATCTGCTTGACGTCGTTGGGACCGTCGAACTTGCCAGCGAGACCGCTGAGGACCTCGTCCCGCAGGGAGCCCTCGGCCGCGGTGCGCTCGGCCTTCTCGGAGATGCGCTCGATGTCGTTGAGCTTGGCCTCGGCCAAGCCCTTCACGGCGTCGAGGATCTCGGGGGCGTAGTCGATCTGCGGTTCGTAGGAGACGGGCGTGATGGGGCCCTTCTCGACCAGGAGCGAAGCGATGAGCTTGCGCTGCAGGGCGATGGCTTCCTTGATCCACTGCTTGGAGGCTTCGAGGCCCGCCGCGAGTGCAGCCTCGTCGACCTTGGGTGCACCCTCGGAGTAGTTCTCCCAGCTCGCCTCGGTGCCACCGGCTTCCACCATCATGATCGCGACATCGCCGTCTTCGAGCTCGCGCCCGGCGACCACGATCTCGAAGCTGGACGCGTCGCCCTCGACGTAGTTCGGGTGGGCCAGCCACTCGCCGTCGATCGTGTACGCCAAGCGGACCGCACCGATGGGACCCTCGAAGGGGATACCCGAGATGCTCAACGCAGCGGAAGCAGCGTTGATGGCCAGGATGTCGTAGGGGTTCTCCTGATCGGCGCCCATGACGGTGCCGACGATGTGGACCTCGTTGCGGAAGTCACTCGGAAAGCTCGGCCGAAGGGGCCGGTCGATGAGGCGGTCGACCAGGATCGCCTTGTCGCTGGCGCGACCTTCACGACGGAAGAACGAGCCGGGGATCTTGCCGGCGGCGTACGAACGCTCTTCGATGTCGATGGTCAGGGGGAAGAAGTCGATGCCGTCGCGGACGGACTTCGACGCAGTGGCCGTGACCAGGATCCGGGTTTCACCCAGACCAGCGAGAACAGCGCCGTCGGCGAGGCCGGCGAGCTTTCCCGTCTCGAGGGACATGACCTTGGCATCGTCGCCACCGACAACGCCGGAGACGCGGATTGCGTCACCCATGGTGCACTCTTTTCTGCCGGCGCAGGACTGCGCTCAGCGGTTGAATGCGAACAGGCGACCGATTCCCAGTTGTCGACCTCCGAGCGGCTCCGCCCCAGCTCGTGGTGGGTGGGGGCTCGGGGACCGGCGACCGGCAACCAGCCAGTCGTCGCACTTTGTGGGCCAGCCCAGACCTTCCGGGGGGCCA
>JBBQLA010000313.1:0-4156 GCA_038327485.1 Acidimicrobiales bacterium | reverse complement strand
CCGGTGAAGATCAACTGCGTGGTGATGGCGGGGGTCAACGACGACGAGGTGGTCGACATGGCCCGGTTCGGTCGTGATCGGGGCGTCGTGATGCGCTTCATCGAGTTCATGCCGCTCGATGCGGACGGTCGGTGGAAGTCCGCTGACGTGGTGAGCCAGAGCGAGATCCTCGAGCGGATCGGCGCGGTCTTCCCACTCGAGCCCGTCCCTGGTCGAGACCACGAGCCGGCCGAGCGTTTCGCCTACCTCGATCGCGATGGGGTGCGGCGGGTCGGGGGTGGCGGTCACGTCGGGGTCATCGCATCGGTGACCCGTCCGTTCTGCGAGTCGTGCGATCGGGTGCGACTGTCGACCGAGGGTGGCATGCGGAACTGCCTGTTCGCGCTGGGTGAGACCGATCTGCGTGGCCCGTTGCGAGCAGGTGCCACCGACGACGAATTGGTGCAACTGATGACCGGCAACGTGAGCGAGAAGTGGGCCGGTCATGCCATCGGCCAGTTGCAGTTCATCCGACCGCGAAAGTCGATGAGCCAGATCGGCGGCTGATCCCCCGCGACGTTCAGGAGAGCTGACGCTGAGGCGGAACCGCCTAACCTCTGGCGATGTCTGAACGGGCGCTCACCCATCTCGATCCCCTCGGCCGTGCACGCATGGTGGATGTCACGCCGAAGGAGCCAACGCATCGTCGCGCATTGGCTCGTGGGAGGGTCCACATGTCGACCGACACCACGTCGCTGGTGGCGCGCGGCGCGATCAACAAGGGTGACGTGTTGTCGGTGGCTCGGGTCGCCGGCATCCAGGCGGCCAAGCGGGCACCCGACCTGATCCCGTTGTGCCACCCGCTGTTGGTCGGCGCGGTGCTGGTCAACTTCCGCATCGACGACACGTTCATCGAAGTCGAGGTGTCGGTCGAGACCGTCGACCGGACCGGCGTCGAGATGGAGGCGCTCACCGCGGTGTCGGTCGCGTGTCTCACCATCTACGACATGTGCAAGGCAGTCGATCGCTCGATGGTGATCAGCGACGTGACGCTGTGGGAGAAGACCGGCGGACGGTCGGGGAGCTATCGCCGCAGCGATGATGTCGAGACCATCGACGACTTCGGTCTGTGACCGTTTTCAGCGCATGACCACGGAGCGTGTGTTACGGCTTCGTCACATAGTGCTCGCGTCTGTTAGCGTTTGCTGCGACAAGACGGGCCAGGACCGCTAGGGTGCTGACCGTTCGCCTCGTCATGAAACTGTCATCGTGTGACAGCGCCGTCATGACGAGGAGCTCAGATCTCTCGAAAGGACATGGTGAGTAAGCGTGCAGCCGTTCGTGCTTCTCGGACTCGCAGCCCTGTGGGCAGCAGTACTTCTCCCAGATTTTCTTCGTCGTCAGTCGGCCCGCCGCTCATCTGATTCGATCAGCAGCTTCAACCGGAACTTGAGTGTTCTCGGCCAGGCCAACCCTCACCTGCCCAGCGCTCGCCCGTCGAACAACGTGCTCCCGTTCACGCCGCGTGCAGCAGCGCCCCTCGCGCCCGCAGCGCCTCGCCAGGCTGCGCCCTCTCGTCCTCGTCCCGCCGGCGCACAGGGTGCAGCTGCTCCGGTGCAGCCCACCCGTTCGCCGGCAGCGCAGCGTCGCCAGGACGTGATCGTCGGCCTCAGCTCGCTGGCACTGCTCACCTTGCTCGGCATGGTCACCTTCGGCGGGGCGATGCTCTACGTTCACCTCGTGGTCGACGTGGCGTTGGTGTCGTACCTCGGGCTGGTGCTCAACCTGAACCGCGTCGATCGGATGCGGTCGTCGGTCAGCTACCTGCCGATGCAGGCCTCGCCGCTGTTGCCGGTTGCCTCCGTTCAGCGCCGCTCAGCCGCGCGCTAGTCTCTCGCCTCTCTGGGGGTGTAGCTCAGCTGGCTAGAGCGCCTCGGTCGCATCGAGGAGGTCGTGGGTTCGACTCCCATCACCTCCACCATGGCCTCCTGACAAGGAGGGCCTGGTCCTCAGGGATTTTGAATCGGGTCGGCTTCCGGAAGCGGGAGCCGACCCGATTCGCGTTCAGGCTGCCGTCTCATCGCCCATATCGCGAACGAACTCCAGACACAGGCGACCGAAAGTCGGTCGTCTGCGCCTGGAATTCGGTCAGGAGACGAGCGCCAGGGTCAGGCAGAGGTGGTCCGGCGGCGGCGACGCTTGAGGCCGAAGCCGACGAGCACCATGGTCATGGCGATCGGGACCATCCCGGCGGCCGAGCCACCGGTGAAGGCCAGGAGGGAGGGGGAGCGCTCAGCGGTGGCGTCACGCACCGACACGTCGACGGTGACGCTTCGGGTGGCGCCATCGGCGCCCACACCGTTGAACTGAATGGTGTGATCGCCCGCCGCGATGCCGGCGGGCACGGGCAGGCTGGCCGAGAAGGTGCCATCGGCGCCGACGGTCACATTGCCGAGCAACAACGAACCGAGCCACACGTCCACGGTCGACCCGGGACGGAAGCCCGTGCCACTCACCAGCGTGGACGCACCCTTCACGAGCTCGAGGTGGCCCTTGTCGTCGAGCGCGTTGGGTCCGCCGTCCTCGTTCTTGGCCAGCAGGTCGACGGTCACGCCGCCACCAGACGCCCGAATCGTTCCGGCGGGGGAGGTGTTGCCGGGCAGATCAGCTGCATCGGTCACCGTGAGCGTCTGCTCGGTTCCATCGATCAGGAGGCGACCGTCGTTGGCTCCGGTGGTCGGAACCACCGAACCGGCGGGAACGATGGGCATGACGACGGGGGTCGCGGGGCTGCCGGTGGCGGCGGCTCCGGAGCCGGCGGGATTGATGGCTCGCAGCTGGACCGTGACAGCGTCGCCGTTGCTGAGGCGGTTGATCACGATGGGGCTGGTGGTCGTCACGGGCGAGGCTGCGGCCCACGTGGTGCCGCCATCGGTCGAATACTCGTAGTTGGTGATCGCTGCGCCACCGTTGTCGGCGGGGGGAGCGAACGCCACGGTCAGCTGACGGTTCCCCGGGGTGACCGAAGTGATCGTTGGCGCGCCGGGGACTGTCCGGGGAGTACCGCTCGCGGGTGCTGACGGAACGCTGGTGCCGGCCACGTTGATGGCGCTCACCCGAACCTGCACTGCAGTGCCGTTCGGCTGGGACCCGATCAACGCAGAGGTCGATGTGGATCCGGTGTCAGCAATGGCGACGGTCCACAACAGGCCGTCGGTCGAGGTCTCGACCCGGTACCCGGTGATGGCAGACCCGCCATCGTTTGCGGGAGCGGTCCACGATGCGACGACCCAGCCATTGCCGGGCGTGACGCCAACGTTGGTCGGCGCGGCCGGAACGGTGCGGGGAGTCGTGGTCGCCGACGGCGATGGGCTCGAGGTGCCGAAGGTGTTGATGGCCGAGATACGGAAGCTGGTGACGACGCCGTTGGTGAGTCCGGTCACGATTGCGGTGGTGGCGGTGGAACCGGTGTTCGCCACCGCGGTCGTCCAGGTGGAGCCGCCGTCGGTCGACTTCTCGATCTTGTAAGCGGTGATGGCGCCGCCGCCATCGCTGACCGGGGTGACCCAGGCCACGGTGGCCTGGCTGTCACCGGGTGCCGCTGTGGGGCTGGTCGGTGCGTCGGGAGCGACACCGGGGGTGGCCGAAGCCGTCGAGGATGGTGCGCTGGTGCCGGTGGTGTTGATGGCCGACACCCGGAATTGGTAGGTCGTGCCGTTGGTGAGCCCGGTCACGTGTGCGGTGGGGGTGGCGCTCGCGGTGTTGGCGATTGCCGTGCTCCACGTGGACCCGTCGGTGGACTTCTCAACCTTGTAGCCGGTGATGGCCGAGCCGCCGAGCCAGGTCGGGGCGACCCAGGTGAGATCTGCCGTGGCATTGCCCGCCGTTGCGGCGAGGGTCGTGGGTGCGCCGGTGACCGATGCCGGGACCGAGATGGCGATCGGGATCGATCCGGTGCCGCTGAGTCCGTTGGCGGTCGCAATGACCGCGAACGACTCGGTGTCTGCGGTCAGGCGGTTGTTGATGGCTGTGGCGTTGGGAACGAAGGCCCAGGCGCCAGTGGCGCTGGCGACATACGCCGTGCCGTAGGTGCCGATGCGGGATAGGTCGTAGGTGAGGCCGCCGACCACGGTGCTCCCTGCGGTGCCGCCGGTGAGCCCGTAGGTGATCGTGTCAC
>JBBQLA010000312.1:0-4180 GCA_038327485.1 Acidimicrobiales bacterium | reverse complement strand
CTCGACGCCGAGGCCGAGGGCGGTGGTTTCTGGCAGTACCAGTGCCTCAATCAGTTCGCCTCGAAGATCGGTGGCGGTACCGAGGAGATCCATCGCAACAACCTGGCCGAGCAGGCGCTCGGCCTGCCCCGAGATCAACGGACCGATCTCGACGTGCCCTGGCGGATCTCCAGTCGCGGCCAGACCAAGTAGGAGAACGCTCATGTTGCTCGCAGGAAAAACAGCGGTCGTGACCGGCATCGGTCCGGGCATGGGTCGAGACATCTCGCTCGGACTGGCGGCGGAGGGCGCTGACATCGTGATGGTCGGCCGGAGCGATCGGCACATGCCGTCGGTCGGCGAGGAGATCGCGGCACTCGGTCGCAAGGTCTGGCAGATCCAGGCGGACGTGGCCAACCCCGAGGATTGCGCACGGGTCGGCGAGACGGTCAGCACTGAGGTCGGCGCCCTGGACATCCTGGTCAACAGCGCCTTCCATGCCGGGCGAATGGAGCCGTTCGCCACCGCCGATCTGACGAAATGGCGTCGGCCCATGGAGATCAATCTCTTCGGAACGCTCCAGCTCACCCAGTCACTGCTGCCGGCACTGCGACGCGCCGGGAGCGAACGCGGCGATGCCCGCGTCGTGATGGTGAACACGATGTCGGTTCATCACATCGAGGCCAATCACGGCAGCTACGCAGCGTCGAAGGCAGCGCTCGGAGCGGCGACCAAGACCTTGGCGATCGAGTTGGGCGCCGACAACATTCGGGTCAACGCGGTGCACCCTGGCTACATCTGGGGCGACAGCGTGCGCATCTACTTCGAGATGCAGGCTACCGAGCGCGCCGACGGGTCGACCTGGGAAGACGTGTATGCGGAACGGGCCGCCGAGACGGCACTCGGCTATCTGCCGCACAGTTCAGAGATCGCCGGAGCGGTGGTCTTCTTCGCCTCGCCGCTGGCTCGATGCGTCACCGGCAGCGCGCTTCCCGTGAATGCTGGCCATTGGATGGCTCCCTCCGCGTAGTTGCACTGCGAACGGCTCTGTCAACGCCGGAGGATCCCCGGAAAGTAAAGAGGTCGTCACTACCCTTTCGCTGATTGAGAACCGGCTTGGTACGGGTGAGCGGAGGCCAGTGAAGGCGATATCGGCGTGAGCGGACTCGAGGCGCGGTATCGCCGGGTGCAACGCGACCCGAACCGCCGACTGGAGGAGTTCCTGGATCTCAGCTTGGCCTTTGCGCACTCGTTGAGCGCGTCCGATCCATTGCGTGCGGAACGCGTCCTATCGAGCGCCTGCGAGGCGTTGCGGATCCCGCCGCCACCCGGTCATGCCGCGCGATCGGTGGACTTGGCCTCGGAGTGGGTCGAGGTGAATGCGGTACTCGAACAGCCGTCGGTCGAGCGCAGAGCGCTGGCGCTCCTGAACGGTCTGTACGCCTACGTGGATGGCGACACCTGGTCAGCGCGCCGCGCCACCGCGCAACGCGCGGCCACGCTCGACATCCTGGCGTCGCACGTCGATGACGGTCTCGACGAGCTCCTGGCCATGGTCGAGGGTTGCATCGACGAACCTGATGACGATCGGTTCGAAACATCGGTCTGCGACCTGACGATCGGCGTCACCGCCGCGCCGGCCGGGCCTCGGGTGCTCCGCCGACTCGAGCGACTGATCGAGCGCGTCCGTGAGCTTCCGGATGCCCCGTGGCGCGAGTCGTTGTGCACAGCGACGATCGCCGCCGCCCATCTGTCGCTCGACGATGATGACGTGGCCAGCGTCTACCTGCGACGCGCGGCCGCGCTCGCTCCCCGGAGCGGACGGCGATCCGCCGTCACGCGGTGGGTCGCCGAGTTGGCTGCGATTCGCCATGGTCGGCACGTCGCGGCATCGGTCGAGTTGGAGTCGCTGCTCCTGACCGACGCCTGGCGGTTCGGGCGCGAGTTCCACTTCGAGATCCTGGCCTGCTTGGGTGAATGCGCGTGGATGTCGGGCGACCTGGTGGGTGCTGCGGCAGCGCTGTCCGAAGCCGTGACCGAAGCCGTGACCACGTCAATCATCGATGATCGCCGTCAGGCCCGAGCTCACGAATTGTTGGCGCAGATTGCTCGCATCGACGGTCGGCTCGAGGATGCCTTCGATCACCTCCAGTCCACCCGCCGGTGGGAGTCCAGCTTCATGGAACGCACGGCGCGCGCACAGGAGTACCGCGAGGCCATCGCTGTGGCGCTGTCGGTCGAGCCGGGGCGGAGAGAAGCGTTTCGACTCGACCTCCCCGCACCGTCGCCGATCGAATTGCGCGACCTACCTGAACTGCGCGTTCGGCCCGACCTGATCGAGTTGGAACGGCTGGTGGGCGAACGGACCCGGCAGCTCGAGCAGGCGCTCATCGACCTCCGCGACCTGTCGGCTCGAGCCGATCACGATCCGCTGACCGGGCTGGCCAATCGTCGTCGGCTGCGCGAGTTGCTGGGCGACCTCGTTGGCTTGCGGGTTCCAGCGACCGTCATGACCATCGACCTCGATCGATTCGGTCGCATCAACGAAACCCTCGGTCACGCGACCGGAGATCAACTCCTGGTCGAAATCGCCCGCCGTCTCACTGCGGTTACTCGACCTCAGGACACGGTCGGCCGGTGGGGTGGCGACGAGTTCGTGATCATCCTGCCCTCCCTGGCGACACCGGCCAGCGTGTCGGCCATGGCCAACGCGGTGTTCGAGGCCATCAACGAGCCGTGGCGCCCGAACGACCAAGCGGGCGACGAGGTGGTGCCGTCGGCCAGCATTGGTGTCACCCGGGCTCCCAACGGTCTGGACGACGCCGACTCGGCCTTGCGGGAAGCTGACACCGCACTCCAACGGGCCAAGTCGATGGGGCGTCGACGCATCGAATGGTTCGGCACCGAGCTGGGCGAAGCGGCGCGAACCCGGTTCGAGACCGAGCGGCTGATTCGCGACGGCCTGGCCAATGGCTGGTTCGAGCTCTATTTCCAGCCGGTCCACCCGAACCACGACGGTTACCCGCTGGCGGCGGAGGCGTTGTTGCGGCTTCATCATCCCGACGGTCGACTCCTGAGTCCCGGAGCGTTCCTGGAGGTGGCCGAAGACACCGGTCTGGCTCGACCGTTGGGCACGTGGGTGTTGAACGAGGCCTGTCGACTGGCTGGGATGTGGCTCAAGGGCGGAGTGCCCTTCCGATTCGCCGTGAACGTGTCGGCCAGTCAACTGGATGCAGAGTTGCCCGACGTGGTCGATCGGGCCTTGACGGACAACGGCTTGTCGCCGATGACCATGACCCTCGAGCTCACCGAACACCTGCTTTTGGAAGCCGACGAGGCGCAGGTCGATGCGCTCAATCGGATCCGTGATCGCGGCGTGCAACTGGCGCTCGACGACTTCGGCACGGCGTACTCATCGTTGAACCACCTCCGGAAGTTCCCCGTCGACGTGGTCAAGATCGACCGAAGCTTCATCGCCGGCATCTGCGACAACGCCGCCGACACCGCCATCGTGCGGGCGGTGGTGGATCTGTCGAGGACCTTCGGCTTCCGGGTGATCGCCGAAGGTGTCGAGACGACCGAGCAGCTCGACGCGCAGAAGCGCTTGGGCTGCCACGGTGCTCAGGGTTATTTGATCGGGAAGCCTCGGCCCGCCGCCGAGTTCGGTCGTCTTCTCGCGTCGCGGGCGCTCGTGGGAGCCCTCATGTCTCAGCAGAGCGCATGAAGTCACACCCGGTGTTCTTCCGAGTGGCACTGTGGCGCACGTCATCATTGGGGGGCACCAGATGAGCATGGACGCGTCGGCCGACCACACGGCCGACACCTTCGCAGGAACCGAGTCCGAGGGGCGCTTGGGCGAGCGCCCTCCCGAGGTCATCGACTTCCCACCGCCGGTCGTGGTGCGGCGAACCGGACGTCCCGCCCGCTTGGACGAGGGTCTCGTGCTCGAGGTAGTCGGCGACGGACCCCTGTTCCTGGCGGCCGAGCGGTTTCTCTACGAGGTGTACCGCGACTCCGGATTCTGCGCCGAGTCACCGCGTCAGATGGTCGAGGAGCTCGACGAGTGGCGTGTGGGGAGCCATTTCCACTTGGTGCACGATGAGGACGAACACGTGTTGGGAAGCGTTCGCACCATCTTCGGACCCATCGATGAGCTTCCCATCGGAGCGTTCGACCTCGACCTCCGAAACCGCGTGGGCCA
>JBBQLA010000311.1:0-4186 GCA_038327485.1 Acidimicrobiales bacterium | reverse complement strand
ATGTCGGGGCCGCGCCAGGGCTCGGGCGTGCGACCGGCACTCTGCCAGGCCAGACCCCAGTCGCTCCACGACCCCAGTCCGGCAGCGGTGGCGATGGCAGCCGCCGACGCGTGCAGCTCGTCGGGATAGGGATCGTCCTGCAGGACCCGCTCAGGAAGCGAGTGTGCCGTGAAGACGACCTTCACCGGCTGCTCGCTCCGGCTGGCCAACGCTTCCAACCGTTGTCGCAACGAGGCGGCCTGATGAGTCACGAACGAATCGAGATCGGCCCAGCGCTCGACGCCGGCGAAGGTGAGCCCCCGTTCGGTGGCAGCGGCTCCGGCGCGCTCGTTGTATTGGCCGACCGAGAAGCCAGAAAAGTGCGGGGCCAGGACGACACCGACGATGCACGACACTCCGTCGGCTGCCAGCGCGGCGACGCCGTCCTCGATGAAGGGCGCGGCGTGCTTCTGTCCGAGGCGCACGGAGAATCGACCCGGATACGTCGCCTCGAGGTGCGACTCGATGGCGGCCCGTTGGGACTCGGTCCGCGCCGCCAACGGTGAGATGCCACCAATGGCGTCGTAGCGCGCAGTGAGGTCGGCCAACTGCTCGGGGGTGGGCGGCCGTCCCCGTCGGATGTGGGTGTAGTACGGCTCGATCTCGGCTGACGACGATGGAGTGCCGTACGCCATCACCACCACGCCGACGCGTGGGCTCATTTCACGACACCTTCGCGGTGAACCAGGTCGACCACCCGTTCCAACACGGTCGGGTCGGTCTCGGGCAGCACCCCGTGGCCCAGATTGAAGACGTGACCGGGATTACCGTCGTTGGCGGCCAGCACGGCACGTGTCGCCGGCTCGGTCGCCTCCCAACCCGCCGCCACGATGGCGGGGTCGAGATTGCCCTGCAGGGCACACCCGTCGGGAACTCGGGTTCGGGCCACCGGGAGCGGGGTGCGCCAGTCGACGCCGACCACATCGGCACCGGCTTCGGCCATCAGTCCCAACAGTTCGCCCGTCTGGACCCCGAAGTGGATCATCGGCACGCCCAGATCGGCGACACCGGCGAACACCTTGGCGCTGGCCGGCAGAACGAAGCGCCGGTAGTGATCGGGATGGAGCGCACCGGCCCACGAATCGAAGACCTGGAGCGCGGAGGCGCCCGCGTCGACCTGCGAACGCAACGAGGCGATGGCCAGATCGGCCAAGCGGTCCATGAGCTCGGTCCACATCGACTCGTCGGTGAACATCAACGACTTGGTGTGGGTGTACGTGCGCGACGGACGGCCCTCGAGCAGGTAGCTGGCCACGGTGAACGGTGCGCCGGCGAAGGCGATGAGCGGCACGGTCAGCTCCCGCACCAGGTTGCGCACGGTCTCGAGTACGTACGGCGTATCGACATCGGGCTCCAGCGGTCGGAGGCGATCGAGGTCGGCCGCGGCGCGGATTGGATGTTCGATGACCGGACCGACCCCTGGCTCGATGTCGACCCCGAATCCGATTGCGTGGACCGGCGTCATGATGTCGGAGTACAGGATCGCGGCGTCCACCCCGTAGCGCCGGACGGGTTGGAGGGTGATCTCGGTCGCCAGGTCGGGTTGCGCGATGGCGTCGATGATCGAACCCGGCCCACGAATGGCGCGGTATTCGGGCAGCGAACGACCGGCCTGGCGCATGAACCAGACCGGCACCCGATCGTGGGGCTGGCGTCGACAGGCGCGGATGAAATTCGAAGCGCCGTGGCGCTCTGGTGGCCGCTCGGTCGCGTCGGAGGGATTCGTCACGGCCTGCAAGGTACCGCCCCTACGCTCGCGTCTCGATGCGCCGATCCGTCGACGATGCCGCCACCGAAGCACAGGGCGACGACCCCGCGGTCTCGTGGGTGGTGTCCCTCGCTGACGACTACGACGACGGCGAACCGCGAGTGGCAGTGCTGTTGGAGGAGGTCGGTGCGCCAGGCACGGGGCTGGTCACTCACCTCACTCCCGACGTCGCTCGACGCCTGCGAGGCGCGATACGCGACGCTCTGGCAGAGATGGGTGAGGAGCCAGGTCGTTGATCGAGACCGCCACCGGTAAGATCCAACGCTCCCTGAACCGACGTTGCGGTTGTTGACCTGCCTGTGCTGAACGACTCCTCACCACTCCCCGAGCCCGGCTCGCCCGACCCGGACCTCTTTGTCGCGTCCCCGACTCGGGACGCAGTTCGCGACGCCGAGGTGCGGGCGGAACAGGAGTACATCGACTTCGCCTACGCGTGCTTGGAGCGATCGCGGGCTGCGGCTCGTTCGATGACGTCGACCACCGAGGTTGGACCGGGCGGCACCTTCCAGGCCCGCTTCGAACGAGACGTCATTGCGGAACAGATGGCGATCCGCCTGTCGCAGCTCCACCTGGGCGACCAATCGCTCTGCTTCGGTCGCATCGACAGCCCGGCCCCGATCGCGGAGGGCGGCGAGACCGAGCGGTTCTACATCGGTCGTCTCGCGGTGTCCGATGAACATCAGAACCACGTCGTGGTCGATTGGCGGGCTCCGATTGCCGAGTCCTTCTACCGGGCCACCGGACGCGACCCGATGGGGCTCGTGCGCCGACGACACTTCGCCACCCGCGGTCGCACGCTGCTCGACATCGACGACGAATTCTTCGGTGATGCTGCGCTCGGCCTCGACGACGGCTCGGTGCAAGGTCAGGGAGCACTCATCGCCGCGCTCGAGTCGTCGCGCAGCGGCAAGCTCTCAGACATCGTCGCCACCATCCAGGGCGAACAGGACGAGGTCATCCGATCGCCGCTGCCCGGCATCCTGGTGGTGCAGGGCGGTCCCGGCACCGGCAAGACGGTCGTGGCGCTGCACCGCGCCGCCTACCTCCTCTACACCCATCGCTTTCCGCTCGACGGCCAAGGTGTGTTGGTCATCGGGCCGAACCGGTTGTTCCTCTCCTACATCGAACAGGTGCTGCCGTCGCTCGGTGAAGCCGGCGTCGAGATCGCCGTGCTGGGCGACCTCGTGCCCCACGTGCGGTCCCAGGGCACCGAGGCGCCCGACGTGGCCCGCCTCAAGGGCGAGCTGCGCATGTGCAAGCTGCTCGCCAAAGCGGTCCGCGATCGTCAACGATCGTTGCCACGCACCGTGGAGATCCCCGTCGGCGTCGAGATCCTGCGGCTGACCCCCGGCGACTCGAGCGAGATCGTCGCCTCGGCACGGCGTCGAGCCCGCACCCACAACACCGGTCGGCGATTCGTTGAACAGGGCTTCTTCGAGAAGCTGGCGTCGAAGATGCGAGAGCCGATCGATGCCACGGTGCTTCGGGAACGGATTCGCGATCTGGCCGAGGTGAGAGAAGCCCTGGAGCGCATGTGGCCGGTGCTCATGCCCGGTGATCTGCTGCGCGACCTGTTCGGCTCGAGGGCGCTGCTTCGTCTGGCCGGCAGCCGCTGGTTCAGCCACGACGAGCTCGACATGTTGTTCCGTCGCCGGCGGGAAGAGGTCGGCAGCGTGGTGTGGACCAGCCATGACGTGCCGTTGTTGGATGAAGCCCTCGAGATGCTCGGACCGCGTCGCACCCACAAGGACGACGATGCCATCCGCACCTACGGCCACATCGTGATCGACGAGGCCCAGGATCTGTCACCCATGGAGCTCAGGGTGATCGACCGGCGATCGCTGAACGGCTCGATGACGATCGTCGGCGACATCGCTCAGGCCACCGGTGCTCACGCGCACGATTCCTGGCAATCGGTGCTGGAGCACCTTCCCGACAAGCGTCAACCGCGCTTCGCCGAGCTCACCACCGGGTACCGCTTGCCCGGCCCGTCCATGGAGTTGGCGTCGCGGGTATTGCGGGTCGCCGCGCCGGGTCTGCGGCCCCCCACATCGGTGCGTCAGACCGGCGACGAGCCGATCATCACCCAGTCCAGTGACGAGCACTTCAGCTCGGATCTCGCCGCCGCGTTGCGACGCGAACTCGCAGCCGTGGGCTCGGGAAACGTCGCAGTGATCGCGCCGTCCTCATGGGTGGAGCGGGTCGCCGCCGCGCTCGACGCCGAGGGGGTGGACTACGGGCGGGCCACCCGAGGCACGCTCGATCACCGCATCACCATCACTCCGGTCACGCTGGTCAAGGGCCTCGAGCTCGACGCATGCGTGGTGGTCGAACCGGCGGAGATCCTCGACCACGAGTACCGCGGGGCGCAGGCCCTGT
>JBBQLA010000310.1:0-4186 GCA_038327485.1 Acidimicrobiales bacterium | reverse complement strand
GCCACCGACCGCCCGGTGAGGATCAGGTCCATGGCCCGCGACGCACCGATCAGACGCGGCAGACGAACCGTGCCACCGTCGACGAGCGGAACGCCCCATCGACGACAGAACACGCCGAAGATCGCGTCGTCGGCCACCACTCGCAGGTCGCACCACACTGCGAGCTCCAGACCACCGGCCACCGCGTGGCCCTCGATCGCTGCGATGACCGGCTTCGACAACACCATTCGGGTCGGACCCATCGGGCCGTCGAGGGACATGTCGACCTCGACCCGATTGCCCCGTCCCTGCGAGATGGCCTTGAGGTCCGCCCCGGCGCAGAACGTGCCGGACGCTCCGGTGAGCACCGCCACCGATGACGCAGCGTTCGCTTCGAAGGCTCGGAACGCTGCAGCCAACGCGACGGCGGTGGGACCGTCGACCGCATTGCGAACCTCGGGCCGATCGATGGTGACGACGGTGACCGGGCCGACCTCGTCGACCCGCACCGTCTCAACGGGACGCTCGCTGGTGCTGGGGGCGCTCATTGGCCCAGCTTGTCAGGCGTTCGCAGTGATCTGCTTGGGGCCGGACTTCTTGGAGAAGACCACGGCGCCGAGCACCACGACGAGGGCGACCCCCGCAATGGCGTAGCGCGGACCGGTTTTGTCGTTGAGCGAGATGACCGCCGGCAACACCAGCAGCGCCACCAGGTTCATCACCTTGATCAACGGGTTGATGGCCGGGCCGGCGGTGTCCTTGAACGGGTCACCGACGGTGTCACCGATGACCACCGCGGTGTGGTGGCCAGAGCCCTTGCCGCCATGGTTGCCCTCTTCGATGTACTTCTTGGCGTTGTCCCACGCACCACCGGCGTTGGACAAGAAGTTCGCCATCAGTGCACCGACGATGATGGCCGAAGCGAGGTAGCCGCCGAGCGCCTCGGCGCCGAGGGAGAACCCGACGATGACGGGCACCAGCACTGCCAGCAGTGCGGGGGTGGCCAGCTCGCGCAGGGCGGCCGTGGTGCAGATGTCGACCACGGGGCCGTAGTCGGGGCGACGCTCCCCCGACATGATCTTGCCGTCGGCGAACTGCCGACGAACCTCTTGCACGACCGTCCCAGCTGTGCGGCTCACGGCGAGGATCGACAGCGAGCTGAACATGTAGACCACGGCGCCGGCGATGAGCCCGCCCACGAACACCTTGGGGTCCGCGATGTTCAGAGCGATCTGACCGAAGCTGCGGGCCTCGCCGAACAACTTCACCGAGTTCTCGGCGATGGTCTCGCGGTACGTGGCAAACAGTGCCACCGCGGCGATGACGGCGGAGCCGATGGCGAAGCCCTTGGTGACGGCCTTGGTGGTGTTACCCACCGTGTCGAGTCCGTCGAGGATCTTCTCGGTCACCCCTTCGAGCTCGCCGGCCATCTCGGCGATGCCCTGGGCGTTGTCGGCGATGGGACCGAAGGTGTCCTCGGCCACCACGATCGCCGTGGTCGACAGCACACCGATACCGGTGAGAGCCACCAGGTAGAGGCCGAACTGCAGGTTGCCGCCGCCGAGGGCGACCGCAGCGAGGATCGCACCGCCCACCGCGATGACGGCCCACACCGCAGACTCCATGCCAGAGCTGACGCCTGAGAGCACCACCGTGGCGGGTCCGGTCTCGCCAGCATCGGCGATGTCCTTCACCGGCTTGAACTGGCTGGACGTGTAGTACTGGGTGACCCGGCTGGCGACCTGACCGAGGATCACGCCGGCCACGATCGCGAAGAACATGCGGGTGCCGACGTGGGTCACGTCACTCTGGTGGGCATTGAGATCACCGATGTAGCCGAAGGCCACGACTGCCGTTCCGGCCAGGGCCAGCACCGACGCCACGATCAGGCCACGGTTGATCGGCTTGAGCGCGTCGGTCTCGTTGGGGCGAGCCTTGACGGTCCAGATGGCGATGATTGAAGCGAGCAGGCCGATCGCCATGATGACGAGCGGGAAGACGAGGCCCTTGGCCGCCTCGGTGCCAGTGAGGCCGATGGCCTTGAAGCTCGACACGCCGAGGATGATCGATGCCACCAGGGTCACGCCGAAGCTCTCGAACAGATCGGCGGCCATGCCGGCGCAGTCACCGACATTGTCGCCGACGTTGTCGGCGATGGTGGCTGGGTTGCGGGGATCGTCCTCTGGGATGCCGGCCTCGACCTTGCCCACCAGGTCGGCGCCGACGTCGGCGGCCTTGGTGAAGATGCCGCCGCCCACCCGGAGGAACAGCGCCAGCAGCGAACCGCCGAAGCCGAATCCGATGAGAATGGCTGAAGCGCTGTTGCGGAAGATGAGCACGATGAGCGTGGCGCCCAGCAGACCCAGGCCGGCGGTGAACATGCCGACGGTGCCACCGGCACGGAAGGCCACTCGCATGGCGTCGTTCATCGAGCCGGTCTTGGCCGCGGTGGCGGTGCGCAGGTTGGCTCGAGTCGACAGCCACATGCCCAGGAAGCCGATGAGGCCCGATGAGACGGCGCCGACGATGAATGCTCCGGTGCGGAAGGCGCCGGACTCGGCGAAGCTCAGCGCGCTCGACATGTTGGCCGTCGCACCCTGAGGGCGGGCAACCGCGCTGGAGGTGAAGAACACCACGGCGGCCAGCGGGATCACGATCACACCGATGGTGCGGAACTGGCGGGTGATGTAGGCCATCGCCCCTTCCTGCACGGCGCCGGCGATCTCACCCATCTCAGGGGTGCCGGTGTCTTTCGCCAGCACGCCCTTCATCATGATCGCACCAGCGATCATGGCCACGATGGAGGTGGCCACCGCGAACAGGAGCAGACCCTTTTCCTGGTTGCCCAACTCGAAGAGTTGGAAGCCACCCTCGGACGCGAGGATCGATTGCATCGGTTGCCTTTCTGACGCGGCGCATCGTTGCGCCAAGGAGTTCGGCTCACCCGGCGCACCCCCCAGGGGGCCGACAGAACGCTGCTAGCTCAGTCGAGCGGTTGCCGCGGCGTCAAAATCAGCTGGCGCGCTGATGGCGACGGGATCGCCGCACCTCGAACATCACTGGGATGAACGAGATCACCACCACGACGGCGGTGACCGGATAGATGTACTTGTCGACGTTGATCGCCTCGTCCAAGACGTTGCCCAGCGCCAAGCCCAGCGTGGTCACGCCGACCGCCCAGATCAACGCGCCGAGCGCGTTGGCAATCGAAAATTTGTGGCGCTCGTAGCCGACGACTCCGACGACGACCGGCAGGAAGGTACGCACGACCGGCACGAAGCGCCCGATCACGATCGCCGCTTGCCCGCGGGCTTCGAAGTAGTCGTGGGCCTTCAACACATAGCTCTGTTTGAAGAACCTGGAGTCCTTCCGATGGAACAGCGACGGTCCGATCCGCTTGCCGATCAGGAACCCGCACTCCGAACCGAGGAACGCCGCAACGAACAGCACGGGGAGGAGGACGTACCAGGGCCAGAGCCCATCTGCGGTGCCCTTGGCGGAGAAGAACCCGGCCAGGAACAGCAGCGAGTCACCGGGGAGGAAGAAGCCGATCAGCAGCCCGCACTCGGCGAAGATGATGCCGACGATGATCCACGACGACAGCGTCCCGTGGTTCTGGATGATGTCGACCGGGTCGAGCCACTTTGGGAGCAATGCGAGGAGTGCAAACACCGGCAGCAGCGTAGTGGCGCGGCTCGCGACGACCGCATCAGCCCCCGGTGGTCGTCGTCGGCTTCGCCGTAGTCGTCGTTGACGTTGCGGTCGTCGTGGTCGCTGACTTGGTCGTCGTGGTGGTCGGCGAGGTCGCCCCCGGGCCGTTCAGCGCCGCCTGCGCCTGTCGGATCAAGTCCTCGGCGTCGGCCGTCTTCTTCTGGTAGTCAGCCAGGCCTTGGGCGCCACCGGTCTTCAACGCACCATCGGCGTCGGAGAACAGCGACAGCGCGTCGGCGATCAGGTCGGCCGGTGATCGGGTCACGGTCGGAGTCGTCCCCCCGCTCCCCGGCGTCACGGGGGTGCTGCCGTCGACGGGGATGACTGCGGCGGTCGGGATGTTGGTGTCGGGGAACAGCGTCGACAACGCTTCGTTCAGCGTGTTGGCCAGCGCGATCCGGTCACCGATTGCGACCACCACCCGGCGCAGCTCCGGCAACGCATCGGCCTTGTCCGCGCTCACGTAGTACGGGCGCACGTACAACAAGCCCTGATC
>JBBQLA010000309.1:0-4204 GCA_038327485.1 Acidimicrobiales bacterium | reverse complement strand
AGGGTCTGACCAAGGTCGCGGCCCTCGAGGATCGCGAGAACAACCAGGGTGCCGTCGCGGTCGCCCGCAACGGCACCACCGCGGCGCTGGTGCACTTGAAGTCCGAGACCGACTTCTCCGCCAAGGCCCCCGACTTCGTGTCATTGGTCCAGCGCATGGCCGATGCCGTGCTCGCCGACGGTGAGGGTGCAGTGTCGAGCCTTCAAGACGAGCTCGACACACTGAAGATCCAGAAGAAGGAGAACATCGAGGTTGGCCTGGTGGCCCGCTTCGAGGCCGGCGAGGGCAACACGCTCGACGCTTATGTGCACACCCAGGACGGGCGCGGTACCAACGGCGTGCTGGTCGAGATCCACGGCACCGACGATGCAGGCGCTCACGAGATCGCCCTGCACATCGCCTTCGCCAAGCCGCAGGCGCTGAACCGCGACGAGATCGACCCGACACTGGTGGCGAAGGCCACCGCATCCTTCGAGGAGCTGACCCGCAAGGAAGGCAAGCCGGAGCAGGCCATCGCGAAGATCGTCGACGGCCGAATCGGCGCCTGGTTCGGTGAGCGTGTGCTGCCCGAGCAGGGTTTGTTCGGTGACAAGGAGACCGTTGCCCAGAAGTTGGGCGATGCGAAGATCGTCAGATTCGCTCAGGCCGTCATCGGCAACTGACCGTGTCAGACACCCCCGTCGTGCCCGAGCCCACCGACGATCGACGCCCAGCGCGTTGGCCGAGGGTGATGCTGAAGCTCTCGGGTGAGGCGTTCGCCGGCGACGGTGGCTACGGCATCGACGGCGAGGTGGTGGCCAAGATCGCCGCCTCGATCCTCGAGGCGAAGCAGCGCTACATCGTCGACATCGCCGTTGTCGTGGGCGGGGGCAACATCTGGCGCGGTATGACCGGGGTCGGTGCCGGTATGGACCGCGCTCAGGCCGACTACATGGGCATGCTGGCCACCGTCATCAACGGGCTCGCACTCCAGGCGACGTTGGAGCGTCTGGGCCAACCGACTCGAGTGCAGTCGGCCATCCACATGTCCCAGGTGGCCGAGCCCTACATCCGTCGCCGCGCCATGCGCCACCTCGAAAAAGGCCGCGTGGTGATCTTCGCCGGCGGCACCGGCAACCCGTTCTTCACGACCGACACCACAGCGGCTCTCCGTGCTGTCGAAGTCGAGGCCGAAGCGATCCTCATGGGCAAGAACGGCATCGACGGCGTCTACACCGCCGATCCCCGGACCGACCCCGAGGCGGTGAAGCTCGACGAGGTGTCCTACATCGAGGTGCTGAACCGTGGCCTCAAGGTCATGGACTCCACCGCGATCACGCTCTGCATGGACAACGAACTTCCGATCGTTGTCTTCGACCTGATGGGCGAAGGCCTCATCGACTCGATCCTCGGTGGAGCCACCGTCGGAACGCTGGTCTCCTGACCCAGCTGGCCAACGATCACCACGCAATGGCACTCCAACGCCAGCGCGCTGTGTCAGGATCCTCTGAATGAGTGAGGAGCTGACGCAGGCCGTTGCCGAGGACGCCGAGGAGCGAATGGGCAAGGCGGTGGCGCACACCCGCAGTGAGTTCGCCGGTGTCCGCAGTGGCCGTGCCAACTCCGGGCTGGTCGAGAAGATCCCGGTCGAGTACTACGGCGTGACCGTTCCGTTGCAGCAGATGGCCAGCTTCTCGGTGCCCGAGGCGCGCCAACTGGTCATCTCGCCGTTCGACAAGGGCGCCATGGGTGCGGTCGAGAAGGCCATCCGAGACGCCAACCTCGGGCTGAACCCATCGAACGACGGAACTGCCATTCGGCTGGCTTTCCCCCCATTGACCGCCGAGCGCCGCAAGGAGTTCGTGAAGATGGTCAAGAACAAGGCCGAGGACGGCCGCACCGCGGTGCGTGCGGTCCGTCGCGACGCCCGCAAAGACCTCGAGGCCTTTCAGAAGGACGGCGACATCACCGAAGACGAGCTGCATCGGTCCGAGGACGCCCTCGACAAGACGACGAAAAGGTTCGAAGCCGAAATCGATTCGGCGCTGGATCACAAGACCACCGAGCTGATGGAGGGCTGAGGCCCTCCCCATTGACGAAGGCTGTGACGAGATGGACGACGACAACTACGACGACGACACCCATGACGAATTGGACGATGCGGAGCTCAACCGGGGTGAGCCGCTGAGTCGACGCGTCGACCCCACCGAGCAAACCGGCGGTGTTCGGATCATCGGCGCGACCGAGGCCGGAAGTTCTGGTGGGGACGACCGTCCGGTGCTCCGGTTCCCGTCGCCACTCCCGGACTCAGGGCTGCCGGATCCCTCTCGTAACGACGCCGGACCGTCCTCGTCGCGTCAACCGGTGTGGGCCGAGGATCCGACACCGCACGCACCCGATGGCTCGCCTCAGGACGAGGGCACCTTCGAACTGCCGCACTACAGCGATCCGCCCACGGGACAGATTCCCAAGATCGTCATCGGTGACGGGGTCGACCCCTCGGAGTCGTGGAGCGGCCAACCGCGTTGGCGGGATCAGAACGACGAGGGCGAGGATGCCAACTTCGACGATCTGGATTCGAGCGGCCCGCGTCTCGGTGCGCTCGGCAACGCCGAGGATTTCGAGGCCAACGTGGCGTCGTCGTCGTTCTTCGACCCCGAGGATGACCTGAGCGGCGGACCGATGCCGACCCAGACCACCACCGATCTCCGTCCCCCCGGAGCCCCGCCGATCCGGCGCCAGCGGCAGCGCGTCGCCCCTCGGGTCACTGATGATCCGTTGGCGGCCACGCCTCCCAGCGCCGGCCGCAACATGCCCCAGGCCGTCGCTGTCGGTGTCGGCCTCCTCGCCCTCGGCTTCTTGTGCTTCAAGCTCGGCGCCGTCGCCACCACCATTCTCATCGCTGCGGTGCTCACCTTGGCCGCCGGCGAGTTCTTCGCGACGGTCCGCCGAGCCCACTACAACCCAGCGACCCTGCTGGGCGTCGTGTCGGTGGCGTGTTTCGCCATCGCTCCGTTGGTTCGACCCGCAGTGGCATTCCCCGTCGTTGCCGGCATCACCATGATCGCGGGGCTCGTCTGGTTCTTCTGGGTCAGTCCTGGGGAGGGCGCCGTAATGAATCTCGGCGTCACCCTGCTCGGCATCGGCTGGATCGGCGGCCTCGGATCGTTCGCCACCCTGCTGTTGGGCCAAGCGAAGCCATACCAGGACGCCATCGAAGCCGCCGGAGCGAAGAACGCCTCGAACCTCGGGCTCGGAGTGATCATCGCCATCGTGTTGATCACGGTTTCCTACGACGCCGGCGGATTCTTCGTCGGCAAGTACCTCGGACAGACCCCGCTGTCAGCGGCCAGCCCCAACAAGACGCTCGAAGGCCTGGCGGGTGGCGTCGTCGCCGCCATCGTCGTTCCGGTGATCATCCTGCATTTCCTGCCGGGGGTGGCTCCGGTGGGTCACGACCTCATCAAGTCGTTCTTCTTCTGCCTGTTCTGCGCCATCGCCGCCCCGCTCGGCGATCTCTGTCAGTCGGCCCTGAAGCGCGATCTCGGGGTCAAGGACATGGGCGATCTGCTCCCAGGACACGGGGGAGTGCTCGACCGGTTCGACGCCTTCCTCTTCGTGATCCCGATGGCGTGGATCATGGCGCAACTGCTCCACATCGGGGTGCCCGGCTTCACCTACTGACGGCTGAGCCTCGGGCCGCGGCGCCAGTTCCGAGCCGGTCGGCGGTAGGTTTGAAGGCGTGGCGACCACAGTTTCGATCCTCGGGTCCACCGGTTCGATCGGAACCCAGACCCTTGATGTGATCGACGCGTCGCACGGCGAATTCGAGGTTCGAGTCCTCGGAGCGCAGCGCAACATCGAGCTCCTGGCCGCCCAGGCCGAGCGTTACCGCCCCGAGGTGGTGGCATTGGCCGACCCGTCGCGCGCCGCCGAGCTTCGTGAGCTTCTGGCCCCCGGTATCCGACTCGAGGTCGGTCCCGACTCGCTGGCGGCAGTGGCCACCGAGGCCGACGTGGTCGTCAACGGTGTGGTGGGATTTGCTGGGCTCGGCGTCACCCTCGCCGCGCTCGGCGCTGGCAAGCGCCTTGCCCTCGCCAACAAGGAATCGCTCATCGCAGCGGGGCCGCTCGTGGCGCCCCTTCGATTGATCCCCGGAGCCGAGATCATTCCGGTCGACTCCGAGCACTGCGCAGTGCACCAGTGTCTACGCGCTGCTGAGGGG
>JBBQLA010000308.1:0-4204 GCA_038327485.1 Acidimicrobiales bacterium | reverse complement strand
TCGACGAAGGAGAACGAGCGCGGGGTCGAGAACGATCCGACCTGATCGACACACCACGCGGTCAACTCGTCGTCGGACACGTCGACCCTCACCTCGACGACGGCGACGATGGCTTCGCCGTCTCGCTCGTCGGGCACCCCGAACACTGCACAGTCGACCACGGCGGGATGGCGGTGCAACGCCTCCTCGATCACCCGCGGATAGATGTTCACGCCCGAGCGGATCACCATGTCAGACACGCGGTCGGTGATGAACAGGTAGCCGTCGGCGTCGAGGTGGCCGACGTCTCCCACGGTGAACGCGTTGTCGCTCCATGCCTCAGCGGTCTTGGCCTCGTCGTTGTGATAGTGGAATCGACCTCGCGCCGGCGTCACGTAGATGACGCCGTCAGCACCGTCGGGCACGAGGTCGCCGTCGGTGGTCCGCACGCTGATCTGCACTCCGGGCCACGGGCGGCCCACGGTGCCGGGGCGGTCGCGCCACTCCTGGGGCGACACCCGGGTCGCGCCGCCCTCGCTCATGCCGTAGAACTCCCACACCTCGGCGGTGGGCATGGCATCCATGATCGCGAGCTTGACGTTGGGCGGACACGGTGCGCCGGCGTGCAGCACGTGGCGAAGGCTGGAGGTGTCGAATCGCTTGCGCTCGGTCGCGGGGATCTCGAGGATCCGGATGAAGTGGGCCGGCGTGAGAAACGTCGTGGTGACGCGGTGGGTCTCGACCAGGCGAAGGAACTCGCGCGGGTCCCACGAGTCCATCAACACCAGGGTTCCGCCCACGAACAATGTGGTGTTGCAGTAGCCCTGCGGTCCACCGTGATAAAGGGGCCCGGCCACCAGATGGACGTCGGTCGGCCGGTATCCCCACATCGTCGCAATGCTGTCCTGGGCCATCTCCATGACCTCCGCCGATGCCGCGGTGCCGTGCACGACGCCTTTGGGTCGACCCGAGGTGCCCGAGGTGTAGAGCACCGGCCACGAGCTGGGCCACCTATAGGGGAGTGGTTCGGGATCGGCGGCTGCCAACAGGTCTTCGTAGTCGGCCCCCACCCAGATGACCGTCACGTCGAGGTGTGCGACGGCCTCGGTCACCGTCTCGGCGAGGTCGGCGTGCGTGACGAGCACCCCTACCCCGGCATCGGCCACGATCCAGGCCAACTCGTTGGGTCGCAGGTGCCAGTTGAGGGTGAGTGACGCGGCCTCGAGCTTGGCCGTGGCCGCCAGCGCTTCGATGAACTCGATCGAGTTGGGCAACATGATGCCGACCCGATCACCGGCGAGCACCCCCGAGTCGGCCAGGACCCGCGCCAGTCGGGAGGCGCGGTGGTGCAACTCGCCGTAGGTCAGTTCCTCCGTCTCGGAGATGACCGCCAGCCGGCTCTCGCGCAGCTCCGCATGCCGCGGGTACCCGTTCATCTGCTCCCCCGTCTCCGCAGCTCGTTCCCAAGCCCGCCATCGCAACCAGCCGAACGCCCCGCCGGGATGATATCGACTGGGAGCTCGCCGCTCCATGAGCACGGTTATCGTCGGTGGATGGCCGAAATGATCTCACTGAGAGACTCGGTGGCCGCCAACGTGAAAGCCGGCGACGACATCGCAGTGGTGTGTTCACACACGAGGTGGTGCGCAGCTGCGACCGAGGTGGTGCGCTCATGGTGGGGACGCGATCCCGGTTTCACCCTCACCATGTTGAGCCTGTCGTCGCTCGGCACACTCTTCGTTCGCGGCGGGCTCGTCCGCAAGATCGTGACCGGCTACTCCGGCGACGTGTTTCCCAACTTCACGCCCAACCCGATCTTCGGGGACGCGTACCTGTCGGGTCGTGTCGACGTCGAGCACTGGTCGTTCCTGGCGTTCCAGCAGCGACTCGAAGCCGCGGCGCGAGGACTTCCGGCGATGACCACGGCGTCGATCGCCGGATCCGACATGGAGGACAACGATGGGTTCGCCGTGGTCGAGTCGCCGTTCGGTCCGGTGGGCCTGGTTGCAGCCCACGCGCCGGACATCGCGCTGGCGCACGGGGCGGTTGCCGATCGCGAGGGCAACGTGGCCTTTCATCCGCCGCTGCTCGACGGGGTGTGGGGAGCGCTGGCGGCCAAGCGCGGGGCCATCGTCACGGTCGAACGAATCGTCGACGACATTCGTCCGTGGGCCCATCTCGTTCGCCTCAGCGGTGACCGGGTGCTGTCGGTGACGGAGTGCCCGATGGGCGCGCATCCCGGCGGGCTGTACGGACACTTCACTCCCGCCGAGCCGTACGGCGAAGACCTGGCGTTCTGGAGCGACGTGCGTGACGCAAGCCGACGCGACGACTTCGACCAGTGGATTCGCGAGTGGGTGCTCGAGGTGGCCGACCACGACGAGTACCTCCATCGACTGGGGGCGAAGCGGATCGGTGAACTGCGACGTCGCGCCGAGCCGGACTCGTGGCACGACGATCAGTCGGCCCACCCCGTCGACACCGAATCTGCGCCGAACGCCTGGGAAGTCGCCGCGGTTCATGGGGCCCGCCTGCTCGCCGACCGCATCGTCGAGCTCGGTGCCGACGCCGCGCTCGCCGGTGCCGGGGTGGCCAATCTGGCGACGTGGCTCGCCGTCGAGCTGGCCCGTGAGCGGGGTTCGAACTGTGTGCTCACCGCCGAGCTGGGGCTGTGGGGCTACGAACCGACGCCGGCGGATCCGTTCGTGTTCAACCACCGGGCCTTCCCCAGCGCGACGATGCTGGCCGACAGCAGCGAGATCCTCGGCGTGGTCATGGCCGGGCCGCAGACGACCAGCGTGGCGTGTCTCGGTGCCGCCATCATCGACGAGCGAGGCAACATCGACTCGACGGTCGTTCCGGGCAGGACCTTCCTGGTGGGCTCGGGAGGCGGCAACGACGTGGCCTCGACCGCTGATGACGTCGTGGTCATGACCACCTTGACCCCCCGTCGAACGGTGGCCGAGGTCCCCTACGTCACCTCGCCCGGCCGCAACGTGTCGCACCTCGCCACTGACCTCGGCATTTTCGCCAAGGGCGCCGACGGACGACTCGAGCTGGTCGCCGTGGCGGCCGGCCTCGACTCGGTCGACGAGCGAGTGGCCGCCGTCGCCGAGTTGTGCGGATGGGAACTGCGTGTCGCGGAGGTGATCGCCGAGCTGGATCCCGTCGAGCTGGCCGACGTGCTGCCGCTTCGCCGATGGGATCCTGAGGGGCTCTTCCTCCGTGGGTGAGGTTGATGTCGGCGAGGTCGGCGATGTCGACGAGGTCAGGGAGGTCGCCGCATCGACGGTCTCGCCATGGGCGCCATTGCGCATCAAGATCTTCCGCGCGCTGTGGATCGCCGGGCTGGCTTCCAACGTCGGCACGTACATGCACACCACCGGAGCGGCCTGGCTGATGACCACGCTCACCAGGTCACCCACATCGATCTCGTTGCTGCAGACGGTGTGGGCGGCGCCGGGGTTCCTGCTGGCGCTGTTCGCCGGAGCGTTGGCCGACATCGTCGACCGCCGAAAGCTGCTGCTGGTGACCCAGGGTTCGATGGCAGCGATCGCCGCGGTGATCGGCGTGCTGACCGTGACCGGCGAGATCGCCGTGTGGTCGTTGTTGCTGCTGACGTTCCTGCTGTCGATCGGCGGCACACTCAACATGCCGCCGTGGTCGGCGCTGACGCCGGAGTTGGTTCCTCCAGGGCTGCTGCCCCAGGGCATCGCGCTCAATTCGATCGAGATGAACATCGCCCAATCGGTCGGTCCGGCCGTTGCGGGACTCGTCATCGCCACGTTGGGAACCGGCGCGGTGTTCCTGGTCAACGCCGTGTCGTTCCTGGCCGTCATCGGTGCCCTCCAGCTCATGGAGTCGAAGGATCTTCGCCAGCTCGAGCCCGTCGCCCGCCGAGCTGGTCAGATACGTGAGGGCATGCGCTACGCCGCCCGCGATCCCGAGGTGCGCTTCCCGCTGGCCGCCATGGCCGTCATCGGCACGCTGGCATTGAACAACCAGGTCACGACGCCGTTGTTGGCTCGCATCACCTTCCATGCCGGTCCGGCCCTGTTCGCGGCGTTCGGTGCGGTCGGCGGGCTGGGCGCCTTGCTGGGCGCCTTGACCGCAGCCGGCCGCCGGCAGGCCACCACCGTGCTCATCGGCCGGGCCGCGTTGGGGTTCGGCGCGCTCACCCTGGGGGTGTCACTGTCGCCGTGGCCGGGGCTGGCCCTCCCGCTCA
>JBBQLA010000307.1:0-4214 GCA_038327485.1 Acidimicrobiales bacterium | reverse complement strand
GGGGCGAGAGCGTGCTCACCGCGTTCGGGGGTGCGGGAAAGCGCCTCTCGCTCTCCGGCACGCCGTTTCGATCGGACACCTCGGCCATCCCGTTCGTCGACTACCACCTCGAGGAGGCTCGCCCGAACTTCGAGTACGGCTACGGCGACGCACTCGTTGATGGGGGCGTCGTCCGGCCGGTCTTCTTTCCTCGCGTCGGGGGACACATGGAGTGGGTGACGACCGACGGCAACGAGGTCGCCGCCAGCTTCGAGGACGATCTGACGACGCAACTCGCCAATCAGCGGCTCCGCACGGCACTGTCATTGGAGGGCGACTGGCTCATCACGGTGCTCGCCGATGCCAATGCGCAGCTCACTGCGCTGCGGCGAACCCATCCGAACGCTGCCGGACTCGTGATCGCGATGGATCAGGAGCACGCCAACGGCATCGCGGCGCTGCTCCGCCAGCGCTTCCGGGTGTCGGCGACGGTGGCGATCTCCGACGATCCGCTCGCCTCGTTGAAGATCGCGCGCTTCGCCCAGGGCACCGACCCGTGGATCGTGGCGGTGCGGATGGTGTCCGAGGGGGTCGACATCCCGCGGCTGCGACTCGGTGTGTTCGCCACCAACACCACCACCGAGCTGTTCTTCCGCCAGGCAGTCGGCCGGTTCGTGCGGTGGACGAGGGGGCTCCGCAGCCAGAGGGCCTTCCTGTACATCCCCGACGACCCACGGCTGCGGCTGTGGGCGAGCGGCATCTCCGAGCAGCGCCGCCACTCGCTCAGCAAACGCCACCAGGACGACGCTTTCGGTGACGGAGCCGAGTTCGACGATCGCGAACAACTGGCCGGCCAGGACGACGATCAGATGTCGCTGTTCGCGGTGATCTCCTCCACCGCAATGGACCACCCCGAAAGCGCGTCGGTGTTCGACGATGACGGCGAGGACTGGGATGCCCCCGAGGAGGACGGCTTCGAGATCAGCTTGGCAGTGCCTCCTCCCCCCGGCGCCTCGACTCAGGGCGGACCGGGGGGCGACGGCTCTGGACTGACCCGCGCCCAGCTGAAGCGGATGTTGCGCGACCAGAACGCCGAGGCGGTGCGTGAGCTCGTGCGGTTCACCGATTGGGACCACAAGCGCGTCAACGCCGAGCTCAACCGACTGTCGGGGGTCGCGAAGGTCACCGAAGCCACCGCCGTTCAGCTCGAACGACGCCTCAAGGAGGCCAACCGCTGGTTGCGTCGCCTCTGACGCACCGTTCACTGTCACAAGCCGGCGCGAGGATGGGCGGATGAAGCCACGCATCTCGCTCATCACGCTGGGCTACGAGAACTTCGATCGGGCGCGGGCCTTCTACGACGCTCTCGGGTGGCACGGCAGCTCGCCTGACGGCGAGGTCCTCTTCGTGCAGGCCGGTCCGATGGTGCTGGCGCTGTGGGACCGGACCAAGCTCGCGGCCGACAGCGCTGTGACCGACACGGGTGGATGGGGCGGCATCACGCTGGCCCACAACGTCGGGTCCCCCGCCGAGGTCGATGCGGTCCTCGCTGCGGCCCTCGACGCAGGGGCGGCCATCGGTCGACCGGGCGCGGCGACGGAGTGGGGTGGCTACTCCGGCATCTTCATCGACCCCGATGGTCATCCGTGGGAGGTCGCCCACAATCCGTACTGGACCATCGGCGACGACGGTTCGGTCTCACTCTCTTGAGCGCGAGCATTGTCACAGCAGCGGACGAACGAACTCGCCGATCGCAGCGAGGGCTCCGTCGGCTTCTGGTAGCCGCCCGGCGTAGTTGAGCCACGTGTGGAATGCGCCCTCGACTACGACGAGCTCGCTCGTGCCACCGGCGGCGCGAACCGCGTCCACCAGTCGCGAACTGTCATCGAGCAGCGTCTCGGTGTCGCCCACCACTGCGACGATCGGAGGCAAGCCCGCCAGGTCTGCGAACAGCGGCGATGCCAGCGGGTCGGTCGGATCGGCATCGCCCAGGTACAGGTCACGCATCCGTGGAAGGTCGTCGAGGTGAGCGAAGGGATCGGCAGTGCGGTGGGTCAGCAACGACGGAGCCGAGAGGGTCAGATCAGTCCACGGCGAAACGGCCACCACGGCGGCGGGAAGTTGATCGCCAGCGTCGCGCAACGCCATGGTGACCGTGATCGCGAGATTGCCACCGGCCGAATCGCCGGCGATCACCGTCCGCGATGACTCCACCCCTGCGGCGCGTAGCCAACGCAGCATCGCCACACCATCGTGAATCGCCGCCGGGAAACGCGCCTCCGGTGCCAACCGATAGTCGGCGACCAGCGCTGTTCCTCCGATTGCCGCGGCGGCGTAGGCGGCGGTCACGCGGTGGGTTGCAACCGAGCACACCACGAACCCGCCGCCGTGAAACCAGACCATGATCGGACCATCGGGAACGGGTGCATCGCCGCGACGACCGGTCGTTGGGCCCACCGCCGCCCACACGGACCCGCCCGATGCATCGACGACCGGCCAGGTGACGACGCCCGCCGACTCGGTGACATCAGGAGTACCGGCTCGCCGCCGCCACTCCTCGATCGACACTCCGTCGGGAGCCGGCCAGCTCCTCAGCTGCTCGCCGATCTTCTGAGCTTCAGGTGACGCCATGCCATATCTTCGACGCTGCGGCGATCAATGGCGACGCGTGAGCGCGACCTTCACCTCCGCGACAGTCGGCTCACCGAAAAAGAGGTCGTGGATTTCGATCGCGAGCGCAGCCAGTTGCGTGGGGGTCGTCGGAAGCTCTGCGGCCTCGAACTCGCGAGCATGCTCCTTCAGGAAGCCGGCCGCTGCCCCGACCGCGGTGTGCACCGAGTGGTCGTGGTCGCTCGCGAAGCTGAACTTCCATCGCGCTGACTGTCGGGCGATCTGTGCCTTGGCGGGCTCGTCGAGATCGATTCCCGTGGCGGGGAACACCCGACAGTCGTAGACACGACAGGTTCGTGGTCGGTGCTCGTAGATGGAGCAGCTGCCGTCGATCAGCATCGGGCACCGACCATGTTCGTCGTAGCCCATCAGCACATGGCTTGGCGGAAGCCCCGGGGCCGGAAAGCGAAGAGCGCGGGGAATGTGCGCCAAGGCCTCGGCCTCGTCAGGAGCGATGTGAATGAACTGCGACGAGGTGCAACAGGCGGTGCACGTCCCGCACGGCACCTCCGAAACTCCGCTGCCCTCGATGGCGGCGGTGATCGCCGACAACCACGGGCCGAAGTCGCCGGCCGGAAGGTCCTGCGGGTCGTCCATTAACGCAGGCTATCGAGCCACCCCCAGGTGGATTTGGGGGTTCGACCCGATGGGTCCGAGCGGGCGCTGAGCTCACACTGGTCCCATGACGCTGACCGACGCCCTCCCCTGGGCAGCACACCAACCCATCGTGTGGCTCGTGACGTTCGTCGCGCTGATGACGGCGGCCGAGGCGGCGGTGCGACGACGTCGACAACTCCCCGCCGACCGAGTCGATACGACCACCTCGCTGGTTCTCGGCGTGGCCTACCTCGCAGTGAAAGTGATCGGCGGTCGCCTGCTGCTCCTGGGCGTGGCGTTCTGGGTCTACGACCACCTCCGCATCTTCACCATTCCCACCACCAGCCTCCTGGCCTGGGTGGGCACGTTCGTGCTCGGCGACTTCGTCTACTACTGGGTTCATCGCGGCGAGCACCGCTATCGCGTGCTGTGGAGCTCGCACCTGGTGCACCACAGCTCGACCGAGTTCAGCTTCACCACCGCGATCCGCAACCCCTGGACCGAGATCCTCTACAAGCCGATCACCGGGCTGTGGGCTCCGCTCCTCGGCGTGAACCCGTGGATGGCAGCAACCCTCGGAACCGTCGGCCTGATGTTCGGTCTGCTCCAGCACACATCGCTGGTCTCGACCGTTGGAGTGATGGACCGCTTCGTCATGACGCCGCGGAACCACCGGGTGCACCACGCGTCCAACCCGGAGTACCTCGACCGCAACTTCGGTGGAGCGCTCCTGGTGTGGGACCGGATGTTCGGCACCTACACGGAGGAGACGACGATGCCGGTGTTCGGCATCACCAAGCCGCTCGCCGCTCGGGATCCGTGGACCGTCGGACTCGGCGGCTACCCCGAGCTGGTCGGCGACGTGCGCGCCGCTCGGGGCCGGGACCGGCTCTCCCTCCTGGTCAGCCGCCCCTGACGTCCGCCACCTCCACTCCCCGCCACCACCGTTCTCGGGCTGTTTCGACCGC
>JBBQLA010000306.1:0-4216 GCA_038327485.1 Acidimicrobiales bacterium | reverse complement strand
AACCCGCCCGGCAGGTCCAGCGTGAACCGGGCGCCGCTGATGGGGATACCCCGCAACTGCACTGTGCCGTCGCCGCGAGTGTCATTCTGGAAGTGCAGATCGTCAGCCGTTCCCAAGACGTTGTCGAATCCGGCCACGCTGATGGTGGTGTCCACCTGCAACACCGGCGCATCGGCGGCCGCCGAACCGACGAACAACGTCGACGTGGCCAGGAACGCAACGAGCACCGACGACAACAGCGTTCGAGGCGACACGATTCTCCCGAGACTGAGACCATGGAACGACACGGAGTTCGCATCGGCGTAAAGCGAGGCACTTATGAGCTGTCCGCGCGAACATCCACCGCAGTCATTCACCCAGTAGGAGCCACCATGTTGTCCGGATTCAAGAAATTCATCATGCAGGGAAACGTCATCGACCTCGCCGTCGGCGTGGTCATCGGCGCCGCCTTCGGTGCACTCGTCAAGGCCTTCACCGACGCCTTCATCAAGCCGCTGATCGGCTTGATCAGCGGCGGCGGGGTGTCAGGCGGCACTTTCACCATCAGTGGCCAGGTCTTCGACTACGCCTCGTTCATCAACGCTGTGATCACGTTCGCGCTGACTGCAGCGGTGGTGTACTTCGCGATCGTGATGCCGATGAACGCACTCAAGGACCGCCGCAAGGCCGGCCAGGGCGAGCCGACCGAGGTCAGCAACGAGGAGCGCATGGTCGAGCTCCTCGAGCGCATCGCCTCGAAGTAGTCGCGCGTCAGGTCGGGCGGGCGTTGATCTCGATCGACACCGTCCGACCAGCCACCTCCTCGAGCAGGTTCCGGCGCTGTGTGGCGGAGTACTGCTCGAGGGCCAGGTCATCGTCGGGCTCGCGTGGTCCGATCACTATGTTCACCGACGTGTCGTCGACATGGGCGACCACGGTCCCGACGACCTCGGCGTGGGATCGGTCCAGGCCGATCGCCACGCGGAGGATTGCCGCCAGTGCGCGAACCAGCTCGCGGTCGCGCTTCGGCAACGCGCGGAACGCCTCGTGGCGATCGCTCGGCGCCGACTTGCGGTGGTATCGGGCGATCTGAGCGATCAGCTCGATCTCTCGGTCCGAGAACCCGGAGAGCTGTTCAGAGTTCCTGATCACGTAGTAGCTGTGCTGATGGTGCCGACTGTGCGACACGAACAGACCGACATTGGCAAGCATGGCTGCGGCGTCGAGCAGTTCCGCGGCCTCGACATCGAGGCCCAAGGTGTCACCCATCGCTTCGAGCAGGCGGCCAGCAATCCATGCCACCTGGAAGGCGTGATCGGGGTCCTCCTCGCACATCTCCATGAGGTGCAACACGCTTCGGCGTCGCAGATCGCTGAGCTGATGATGACCGACCCCCGCGTGGCGCTGCACCGCGTCGAGCAGTACTCCTTCACGAAGAGCCGCGTCGGAGAAGATCAGCTGCTCGGCGCCGAACAGCGACATCACTTCGTCGAGGATCAATGCCCCGGCCAGCAGGATGTCGGCTCGGCTCGGATCGACCCCGGGCAATTTGCGCACGGCGTCGAGTGGCCCCGCCGCCAGGATGGCGTCCACACACGCCGACACATCGACCCGAGTGATGGTCTCCGCGTTGAGCGAACGCGGCGAGTCGCCACTGCGGCTGCGGGTCATGGCCACCAAGGTCTCGATGGTGCCCGAGCTGCCCACCATCGTGTCAGCGCGCAGCGTGCGGGTGTCGCGGACGAACGGCGTGACCTGATCACGGATGAAGTTGCGACACTCGTCGACCCGCTCGCCGGCGGAACCAGCGCCCTCGGAACTGTCGTGCTCGAGGAACCGCTGAGTCAACCGGATCGCCCCCAGCTTGAGCGATCGCGCCGCGAGCACCTCTTGGCCACGGCCATAGAGCAGCTCGGTGGATCCACCGCCGATGTCGCACAGCAGGATCACCGCGTCGAAGACCGGCAATGCTTGCAACACGCCGAGGTGGATCAAGCGCGCTTCCTCGGACCCGGAGACCACGTCGACGACGACCTGCGCCTCCTCCCACGCCCGACGCAGGAACACATCGCGGTTCTCGGCCTCGCGCACCGCCGAGGTCGCTACCGCGTGCAGCTCGGCACCGAAGCTGTCGGCGATGGTCCGGCAACGCCCCAATGCCGCCACCCCACGATCGATGGCGTCGTCGGACAACTCCTTCATGTCACCAGGCCCATGGCCCAAGCGGACCATCTCCTTCTCCCGCGTGATGATCTCGAATCGACCGTTGCCGACGACCCTGGCCACGACCATGTGGACCGAGTTGGTCCCGATGTCGATCGCCGCGATCGTCTCGGGAACCGGTTCAGGTGACGGCGATCCACCGTCGATCAGGGGCGGGGCCACCTCCTCACTCTACGATCGGTCGCGAATGACCGATACCCATCCCCTCCTCGCCCTCGGATGGGATGCTGCGCGGGCCGACGAACTCGCCGCATTGGGCGACGATCGGCTCGTGGCGGCGCGGGTGACCCGGACCGATCGCGGCGTGATCACGGTGTGGCGCGAACGTGGTGTCGACGTGCGGGCGACCACCGCGACGGCGGCCAAGCACACCGTCGCGGGCGATTGGGTCGCCATGGATCCCGACACCCGCCGAGCCGAGGTGTTGCTCGAACGACGGACCGCTTTCATCCGGCGCGCGGCCCGTGGCGCCCATCGGGGCCAGGTTCTCGCCGCCAACCTTGACGTGGCCGTGATCGTGCAAGGCCTCGAGCCCGGGGTGCAGCTTCGCCGCCTCGAGCGTGAGCTGCTGTTGGCCTACGAGAGTGGAGCGCGACCCGAGGTCGTACTGACCAAGTCCGACCTGGTCTCCGACGCCGAGGAGCAAGTGGCACAAGCGCGTTCGGTGGCGCCCGGAGTGACCGTCACGTTGTGTTCCCCGCACACCGGTCACGGCATCGAAGACGTGCGGGCCCGGCTGGGGTCGCAGACCACCGTGGCGTTCCTGGGCGCCTCAGGTGTGGGCAAGTCCACGCTGATCAATGCACTCGCCGGCAACCACGCCCTGCGAACCGGCGAGGTGCGTCACGGCGACCACAAGGGCAGACACACCACGACCGCGGCCGAACTGGTCGAACTCGACGGCGAGCGCTTCATCATCGACACCCCCGGCGTACGGGCGCTGGCGCTGTGGACCACCGACCGCGGCCTCGACCTGGCCTTCCCCGAGATCACCGAAGCGGCCGAGCGGTGCCGCTTCGACGACTGCCGTCACGGTCGTGAGCCCGACTGCGCCGTGCTGGAAGGGGTCGAGCTCGCGACGATCGACCGAGATCGCTTCGACCACTGGCTGCTCCTGCGGGAGGAGATCGAGGCGCTCGAGCCCTGACGGGTCGAGTGTTGCCGGCTCGCCGTCAGACGATGGCAGCGGCCAGCTGACTCGCTGCCATGACGACCCGTTCCCCGTGTCGTCGGCCTGGAGTTCGGCTGATGCGGTCGATCGGTCCGGACACGCTGACGGCCGCCAGGACGATGCCGTCGAGATCGTGGACCGGTGCAGACACCGACGCCACTCCAGGCTCCCGCTCGGCGACTGTCTCGATCCATCCGACGCGACTCGGCGGTTCGCCTGAGAGAACCCGACCGGCAGAGCCCACGTCGAGGGCCAGCAATGAGCCGGCGGCGATCATCGTGCGCAACTCGTGCGGCGAGTCGACCGCGACCAGACAGCGGCGCTGGACACCCTCGCGTATCCACACCTGGGCGCTCTCGCCGGTGTCGTCGCGCAACTGGTCGAGCACGGGTCGGGCGACCGCCATCAACGGCATCGATCGGGCGGCCGCCTCTCCCAGTCCGATCAGCCGAGCGCCGAACACGAAACGTCCTTCGGGGTCCCGTCGCAACATGCCGTGGGTCTCGAGTGCGACGGCGAGGCGGTGACACGTGGCGCGGGCGGTACCGGTGGCGGCCATCAGCTCACTCAGAGTGCATGGTCCCTGCTCAACACGAGCCATCAGTGCCATGGCCTTGTCGAGCACCCCGACTCCGCTTAGAGTGGTGTTCACAAAGTGAGATGATAATCCCATTATATGGGATTTATCAAGACTGAGATCTGCGAGGAGTCAGCGTGAGTACACCGAGAACCCTGAGCCAGAAGGTGTGGGATCGACACGTCGTCCGACACGTCGAGGGCGAACCCGACCTGCTCTTCATCGACCTCCACCTCATCCACGAGGTCACCAGCCCGCAGGCCTTC
>JBBQLA010000305.1:0-4228 GCA_038327485.1 Acidimicrobiales bacterium | reverse complement strand
TCAGCCCCCACCGCCCAGCGTCCTTCAGTGCCTTCTTCAACGTCCGCCGACAGCTCGCCACCGATCGCGCTGAGAGCCCGCCCGTCCCGTCGACCCGGCCACTCCGAAGCAGCTCGGATTGCAGTGATCGGAGGTGCATCGGCGTGAGTTCAGCCAAGCGAACGTTCCCGATCCGAGGGACGACCCAGTTGCGCATCATCTGCTCGTAGTTCCGGTCGGTCGTGTCGAGCACCTGGGACTCCATGGCTGCGAGCCATTCGGCGATGTACCCGCCGACGGTCGTGGTGCCGGGGTCGATCCACATTCCGGTGCGGAGCCGTTCGAGCGTCTCGGTGAGCGCGTCCTCGGCCTCCTTCTTCGTCCGGTGACCTCCCACCCACTTCTGCTGCTTCTTCCCGGACGCGTCGCGCCCCAGGTAGATGACGTAGGTCCACGTCGATCCTCGCTTCATGACTGTTCCGCGCACTGCGGCCTCCTCGCTCTGCCACTGCGCCTAAGCGCGCAGTGGGTCCGTTGGCCACGACGGTGAGGAGGGCGGCGGATTAGCAAGGGATTAGCAAGGGATTAGCAAGCGCCGGTTTCGAGGGTCCGGAGGGCTCCGAAAACCCCGTGTTTTCAGAGCCCGAGGTCGGAATCGAACCGACGACCTGCTGTTTACAAGACAGCTGCTCTAGCCAACTGAGCTACTCGGGCGATCTGGCGAGCGTAGCGGCGGCTCGCCGAACATCCGATCGGTGACTGCATCCAGGAGCCGGTCGTGCGGCGAAGAGTCGTCAACAACACCCAGTCGCGCCCCTGCGCGTCGACCACACCATTGGAGTAGCAATGCGAAAAGCCCTGACCGTCACACTCGCCACCTTCATCGCTTTGGCAGCGACGTTCGGCATGTTCAGCACGAGCGCCGGCGCCCAAGACACCTCGACGAAGAACATCGTGGAGATCGCCAAGTCGAACCCCGATCTGTCCACGCTCGTGACCGCTGTCGACAAGGCCGGCCTGGTCGACACGCTGTCGGGCCCCGGTCCGTTCACTGTGTTCGCTCCGACCAACGCCGCCTTCGCAGCGCTTCCTGCCGGCACACTCGACTCGCTGCTGGCCGATCCCACCAAGCTGGCTGACGTGCTCAAGCTGCACGTCATCTCCGGAGCGGTCGACTCGAAGGCCGCCACGGCTGCGGCCGGCACCAACGTCACCACCCTCGGCGGCCCGGTCGCCGTTGCCTTGAAGGGCGACAAGCTGACCGTCGGCGGCGCAACCGTCGTCACGGCCGACATCAAGGCTTCGAACGGCGTGATCCATGTGATCGATGCCGTCATCACCAAGCCGGCGTCGACCACCCCGACCGGTGTGAACACCGGCAACTCGGGTCTGGCCACCACCTCGACCTCGAGCGGCCTCATCCTGGCAATGCTCGGTGCGGTCGCCATCGGCGGCGCCGGCATCTCGACGGTCGTCCTGCGGCGCACCGGTCGCCGGTCCTGATCCCGACGATGAGGGTGGGGGGACTTCGGTCTCCCCACCCTCGTTCGCGCTCCAGCGCCAGAATGCTCCGACCATGACCACCCCCCGATCCCGCATCGTGGCGACAGTGGCGCTCGTCGCGTCTGTGCTCCTGCTCGTCGGCGTGATCTTCGCCTGGGTGAGTGACAGCGATACCGAGCCTCGGGCCGACTTGTTGGGCACCCCGATCACCGCGCCGCTGGTGACGTCTACGGTCGACCTCCCGACCACCAGCGGGGCGGCGGCCACGACATCAACGGCTCCTCCCGTTCCCGTCGGGGTGCCGACAAGAATTTCCATCGGTTCCCTCGGGGTCGATGCGCCCGTCGACCAGGTCGGGCTCGAGAAGAACGGATCGATGGAGGTGCCTGGCGCGACCGAGTCCGGCTGGTACCGCCCAGGTCCACGGCCCGGCAGCGCTGCCGGCTCGGCGGTCATCGCCGCCCACGTCGACTTCAACGGCGTCCGAGGCGTGTTCTTCGACCTCCGCAAGCTCGAGGTAGGCGCCGAGATCACGGTGACCGATGACGCCGGGACAACACGACGATTCGTTGTGTCCGAGCGCTTCCAGGTGGGCAAGCGACAGCTCCCGGTCGGCGAATTGTTTCGCGCCGACGGCGCTCCGGTGCTCACGCTCATCACCTGCGGTGGCGGGTTCGATCAACGACACCGCACCTACGAGGACAACATCGTGGTGCGGGCAACCCTGGCGTCGTAGGTTCGACTGCGGGGAGTCCAACTACTGCAGGACGAAACGCTTGCCGCGATCAGCCAAGAGCAACAGCCGACCCGCCGTTGCCATCGCGACCATTGCCGGGGCGACTGCCCAGGCTGGCACTGACTTCACTGCGAGGTGGCGACGATGACGGTGTGCCAGCCGATTCGCCACGACCCACCCGCGAGCCACGGGCCAAGAACCCGATGCCGCGACGCAGCGTTCGACCAGCGGATTCAAACGGGCAGTCATCCGGGCACCCACTGATCGACGCAGTCGACGTCGCACCGTGATCGTCACGAAACGAGTCGTCCACCGGTGCCCGCACAAGGGCGCCACCGCCGCGGCGTAGACGTCACCATCGGACAGCACCCGGTGCGACCACAGGCCAAGGCCAGCGAACCCGAAAGACACGAGCAGCAGTACCGTGATCACGCTGCGACGCTAGGCGACCACGCAGCGCAGTTCCATGGGTCGGGGCGAAGCGGATCGGTCAGCGGACTCCGCGCAGCAGTTGTCCGGGCCGTGCGCCCTGATCAACGCCATCGCGGAAGGTCACCTGGCCGCCCTTGATCGTGGCCACATAGCCCGTCGATCCCTGGACGAATCGCCGAGCATCGCCAGGCAGGTCGTGGACCATCTCCGGCCTCGGCAGCGAGAGCGCGTCGTAGTCGATCACATTCAGGTCGCCCAGCATTCCGACAGCGATCACGCCCCGATCGTTGAGCCCGAACATCTTCGCCGTCTCGCTCGTCATCTTCGACACGATCAGCTCGACCGGCAACCGATCGGTCGGACGGTCGCGGGTCCAGTGCGACAGCATGAACGTCGGCGTCGACGCGTCGCACGTTGTGCCACAGTGCGCACCGCCATCGCCCAATCCCCACACCGTGGTCGGATGCGTGAGCATCTCGCGCACCGCGTCGAGCGAGAAGTCGGTGTAGTTGAGGATCGGCCGCATGATCAGCTGCCGGCCGTCGTCCTCCAACAGCGCGTCGTAGTAGCGCTCCATCGGATCGATGCCCTGGTCGCGAGCTTGCGCCGCGATCGACTGCGACTTCAGTGGTTCGTAGTTGGGTGTGCTGCCCATCGGGAAGACCCGCTCGGGGTCGACGAACTGCAAGAACGTCGGATCGATGTCGGCCGCCTCGGCCAGGATCGTGGCTCGGAACTCCGGGTCCTTCATGGCCGCGATCCGATCCGCCAACGGCTGGAACCCCAACCCTCCCCATGACGGGCAGTAGCTGAACGGGTGGAACGTTTCGAGCCCCAACAGCAGGTTCACCGGCCGACCGGCCACCTGAGGATGCACGTTGGCCCCTTCGGCAGCGGCCTCGGTGCACAGATCCAACATGCGCTTCCAGCTGGTCGGGTCCTGGTCGTTCTGGGTCATGGCGAAGATCACCGGACGACCGGTCCGGCCGGCCAACGCCCGCATCCACGTCATCTCCCGCTCCGGCGCGGCCAGGTCCTCGCCCAGCGCCCCAGCCGGGGCCAGCTCGAACACGCCTGATCCGAACTCGGCCAGCGCGTCGCCGATCCCGAACAGTTCCGCTTCGGCTGCGAACGTGCCCGGCACCGGCTCGCCGTCGATGGCCATGTGCGCCACGGTGCGTGACGTGGAGAAGCCCAGCGCTCCCGCCTCCATTCCTTCGCGAACGATGGCGGCCATCGCTGCGATGTCGTCCGCAGTGGCCGGCTCGTTGCGAGCACCGCGGTCGCCCATCACGTAGGCCCGCACCGAACCGTGAGGCACCAGCGAACCCACGTCGAGCGCCAGCGGCCGCTTCGCCACCACGTCGAGGAACTCGGGATAGGTCTCCCACCCCCACTTGATGCCGTCGCTCAGCGCCGCGCCAGGAATGTCTTCGACGCCCTCCATCAGTCCGATCAGCCACGCGTGTTTGTCGGGATGGACGGGAGCGAACCCGACCCCGCAGTTGCCCATGACGACGGTGGTGACACCGTGCCAGCACGATGGTGTGAGGAGCTCGTCCCACGTGATCTGGCCGT
>JBBQLA010000304.1:0-4229 GCA_038327485.1 Acidimicrobiales bacterium | reverse complement strand
GGTTCCAGAAACGGTCGACGATGTTGCTCATCAGAATGCTCCGATCGGCGAGACACTGCTCGCGAGGACTTCCCTAGTGAAGGTCATACCCGATTCGTCTGGCAGCGAGCCCGCATTCATCCGAGTCGGCGCGCCTGTTCGTGTGTCGCCGACGGCGCGACTCGGATCCGGGCATCCAGGACCACGGCATGTTCAGTGGAGACCCGGACCGGGTTGAGGTCGAGCTCCGCGATGTCGGGCTGCTCGTCGGCCAGTGCTCCGACCCGAATCAGGAGGTCGAGTAACGCGTCGACCGCAACGGGCTCCGCGCCCCGGTAGCCGTACAACAACGGCGAGGATCGCGGTTCGTGGACCAGTTCCTCAGCGTCGAGGTCGGTGAGCGGGGCGACGCGGAAGGCCACGTCGCCGAGGAGTTCGGCGGCGACCCCACCCAGGCCGAACATGACCAGCGGACCGAAGGCCGGGTCCTGGATGATGCCCACGATGGTCTCGACTCCGGCGTCGGCCATCGGTTGCACGACGGCGCCGGTCATCGCGCTGCCGAGCGCGGTCGTCATCCTTCGGTACGCGGCCGTCACGTCGTCCGGCCCCGCGAGATCGAGCTCGACCCCACCGACGTCGGTCTTGTGGACGATGGTCTCACCCACCGCCTTCAATGCAACCGGCCCGTCGATCCCCGCGGCCGCAGCGATGGCTCGGTCGAGCGACGTGACCTCCGTCGTCGGAATCGTGGCAATGCCGTAGGCGTGCAGCATGGCGTCGACTTCGGTGGGATCGAGCCAGCGGCCGGCGGGCGATTCGGCGAGCGCTCGAGCGGTGATGGTGTGCCCGACGCTGCGTGCCTCTGGGTCGGGCTGCGGACGCGTCCCCGCCGGGCGACGCCGCCACGCGGCGTAGCGAGTGACGGCGCCGAGCGCGACCACGGCCTGCTCGACCGCCGGAAAGTAGGGCACCGGTCGGTCCGCTTGCAGTAGCGCCTTCGGCGGGGACGCGGTGGCGAGGAAGTTGGTCACGATCGGCTTGGAGGCCGACGCCCCCACTGCGGCGACGGCTTCGGCGATCGCGTCGGCGCTGGCGACCACGGTCGGCGTGAAGATGACGATCACCGCGTCGATCGAGGGATCGTCGAGCAGAACGGTCAGAGCAGCCGAGTACTCGGCGGCCCCGGCGCCTGCGGTCATGTCGATCGGGTTTGCGAGCGCGGCGTTGGGGCCAACGAATCCCTCCAGCGCCTGCCGGGTAGCAGCGTCGAGCATCGGCACCTCGAGCCCGGCGTCCGAGCAGGCGTCCGCGGCGAGGATGCCCGGGCCACCCGAGTTGCCGATGATCGCCACCCGAGACCCGGCCGGCAGGGGCTGGTTGGCAAGCACCTGGGCCACGTCGAGCATCGCCTGCAGCGTCGCGACGCGTATCACGCCGGTCTGGCGGAACAGCGCATCAACCGATCGGTCGGGACTGCCGAGCGCGGCGGTGTGCGATGACGCGGAGCGGATCCCGATCTCGGTCCGTCCGCTTTTCACTGCGACGATCGGCTTGCGGCGGGAGACGCGGCGGGCCAGCCGGCTGAACTTCCGCGGGTTCCCGAACGACTCCAGGTAGAGGAGGACGACGTCGGTATCGGGGTCGTCCTCCCAGTACTGCAACAGGTCGTTGCCGCTGATGTCGGCCTTGTTGCCGACGGACACGAATGTCGATGTGCCCAACCCGGTTCGCGACGCTGCGTCGAGGACAGCGACCCCGAGCGCACCCGACTGCGAGAGGAATCCAACTCGGCCCCGTCGCGGGGCGATGTCGGCGAACGTGGCGTTCATCGCGACGTCGGGGGAGGTGTTGACGATGCCGATGCAGTTCGGGCCGATCACCCTCATCCCGGCGCTTCGCGCCGCGGCGACGATCTCGCGCTCGAGTCGCGCCCCCTCGTCGCCGACCTCGGCGAAGCCTCCGCTGATGATGACCAGGCCCTTCACATCCTTCGTCGCGCATTGCTCGACGACCTCGAGGGCGTGATGGGCCGGGACGGCCAGGACTGCCACGTCGATGGTGTCGGGCACCTCCGCGATCGTCGGCCAGGCGCGCACGCCGGCGACCGATCGGGCCGCCGGGTTCACGGGGTACACCGGGCCGGTGAACTCGCGGATCAGGTTGACGAACAGCTCGTGGCCGATGGAGCCGGCGCGACGCCCGGCACCGACCACGGCGATCGAGCGAGGCCGGAGGATCCTCGCGATCGAGGCTGCTTCGGCATGATGCTCTCGGGATTCGATGGCCGCCACGGAGTCGGGCGTCTGTAGCAACGAGAACTCGACTTCGACCACCCCGCTCGCCATGCGCGTCGTGACCAGGTACCCGGCGTCGTGGAAGACCCCCTGCATCTTCTGGTTGGCGGCGAGCGTGTCGGCGTGGAAGCGGGTGATCCCGCGTCGTCGCGCCGCGACGGCGAGGTACTCCAGCAGGAGGCTTCCGATCCCGCGGCCCTGATGCTCATCCTGCACGACGAACGCGACTTCGGCGCCGTCTCCCGGCTCGGGGTCGGCGTCGTAGCGGCCCACGGCGATGAGTCCGCCGTGGAGTTCGGCCACGAGCGCGAGCCGACGGTCGTAGTCAACGTTGGTGAACCGCTCCACCTCCTGATCCGACAGCGTCGGCCGAGGGGTGAAGAAGCGCATCCGCCGGGACCCAGGCGAGAGATGGGCGTGGAAGGCGAGCAGCTGATCACCGTCTTCGGGACGGATGGGGCGGAGGTGGACCACGCCGCCGTCGGCGAGGACGACGTCGACCTCCGCCCAGGAGAGATCGGCAGGGGGAGTCATGTCATTGCGAAGCTACGCCTTCGGGAGCTGCACTGAGCCGCAGTATGACGTTCGGCCCTAGCGACCCGCGCTGGTCTGCCTCATGCTGCTGGGCAGCGGGCCCGTCCGGCTCCGCAGGCGCCAGCCGGCGCACGAGGAGCGAGTCGTCATGGGTGATGTCCGATGGATCGTTCCGCTCGAGGAGTTGTCGATCGACGATGTGCCGATTGCCGGCGGAAAGAACGCCTCCCTCGGCGAGATGATCCGGCACCTCACCGCGGCGGGAATCCGGGTGCCCGGGGGCTTCGCCGTGACGTCTGCCGCCTATTGGGAATTCGTCGACGGCAACGGGCTCCGCGAACTCATCATGGACGCGGGCAACGACATATCCAGCCAGGCGGGTGCGCGTTCGGTCGGCGCCGCGCTCCGAAGCGCATTCGACGCGGCAGTGGTTGGCGACCAGCTCGGCGCAGGGCTCCGCGCGGCGTACCAACAGATGTGCGACGAGGCCGGCGACCCGCAACTACCGGTGGCAGTGCGTTCGTCGGCGACTGCCGAGGATCTCCCCGAAGCCAGCTTCGCCGGCCAGCAGGAGAGCTACCTGAACGTGACCGGCGCCGAGGCTGTCGTCGACGCCTATCAGCGGTGTCTCACTTCGCTGTTCGGCGACCGGGCCATCGCCTATCGCGAGGAGAACGGGTTCGATCATCTCGACGTTGCGCTGTCGGTTGGGGTGCAGCAGATGGTTCGTTCCGACATCGGAGGGGCGGGGGTGATGTTCACTCTCGATCCGGAGTCGGGATTTCCTGATCTCGTCGTCATCGACGCGGCGTGGGGGTTGGGCGAGGCGGTCGTGAAAGGCGAAGTCGACTGCGATCGCTATTGCGTGAGCAAACCGCTCCTCGCCGACGTCGGACTGGTGCCGATCCTGTCCCGCTCACTCGGTCGCAAACAGGTCAAAGTCGTGAACACGGCCGTGGACGGTCAGTCCACCGTCACGGTCGACACCGACGAGGCTGAGCGCGACGTCTTGGTGCTCGACGACGGTGAGATCCTCCAACTGGCTCGATGGGCGGTGGCGATCGAGGCTCACTACGAGCGGCCGATGGACATCGAGTGGGCCAAGGACGGCGGCACCGGAGATCTGTTCGTGGTGCAGGCCCGACCGGAGACGGTGCAGGCTCGGCGGTCCGGGGAGACGATCACGCATTTCACGATCACCAGGAAGGGCCCGACTCTGGTCGAGGGGCTCGCCGTGGGAAACATTGTCGCGATCGGTCCGGTGTGCCGCCTCCACTCCGCTGACGAAGGTGACCGCTTCCCCCCGGGAGCCGTCCTTGTCGCCGACACCACCGATCCCGATTGGGTGCCGGTCATCCGCAAGGCGGTCGCCGTGGTGACCGATCGAGGCGGCGGGACGTCCCATGCCGCCATCGTCAG
>JBBQLA010000303.1:0-4231 GCA_038327485.1 Acidimicrobiales bacterium | reverse complement strand
GCCCCGTGGGCCTCGAGGAGTTCGACGGTGGCATCAGAGGAATCGTTGTCGACCACCACCGCTGCCCATGACAGACCCTCACACGCGGCGGGGATCGAATCGATGAGCGCATCGACGTCTCCGGCGTTGTTGTAGGTGACGATCACGATGCCGACATCCACGACGATGGGATCGATCTCGTGGTGCTCGATCACGACGAGAACATGGCGTCGAGGCCGTTGCCTGACGTGGCCCGAAGCCGGGGCGGGATGAAGGTCGGTCGGGGCAGTTCGCCGTTGACCAAGACCTCGGCGATGCGTTCCGCGGCGTGGCCGTCCCACAACGGAATGTCAGCCGGCCCGGGCTCTGGTCGAGCCAACGCCGTGGTCACGGCGAGACGGAGCTGGTCGAGGTCGAACCCGACGAGGGAGTTGGTTCCCAGCGTCACGGTGACTGGCCGTTCGGTGTTCTCCCGGATGGTGACGCACCAGGTGCCGAGCAGGCTGGTCTCCTCCTGTACGCCGCCCGAGTCGGTGACCACCACCGCGGCACGCTCCTGCACCGCGAGAAAATCCAGGTAGTCGAGCGGATCGATCAGACGAATCGTGCCGAGATCGACGCTGGCGCTCTGCAACGTTGCGAGCGTGCGGGGATGAACCGGGAAGATGAATGGCAGATCACCTCCGGCGTCACCGATGGCGGCCAGCACGTCCAGCAGCCGATCGGGGTCGTCGACCAGCGCCGGGCGGTGCAGCGTGACCAGCCCGAACCGGTCGGGAAGGTCGAGCCCGTCCCACGGACGGCGGAGTCTGGCACGGTCCAGCACCGAGAACAGGCTGTCCGCCATCACGTTGCCGACGAAGTGCACTCGGGACGGCTCCGCTCCCTCGGCCAGCAGGTTGGCATCGGCGTCGGCCGAGGTCGTGAACAGCCACGTCGAGAGCGCGTCGGTCACGACTCGGTTCACCTCTTCGGGCATGGAGCGGTCGAAGGCGCGAAGTCCCGCCTCGACGTGGGCCACCGGCACGCCACACTTCGCCGCGACCAACGTGCAGGCCAACGTGGAGTTCACGTCGCCGACCACGATGACGGCGTCCACGGCGTGCTCGCCGAGCCACTTCTCGAAACACGTCATCACCGCTGCGGGCTGCACGGCGTGTGTCCCTGAGCCGACCCCGAAGTTGGTGTGGGCCTCCGGCAGCCCCAGGATCTCGAAGAACGAACCCGACATCGTCGCGTCGTAGTGCTGGCCGGTGTGGATCAGCAGCGCCTCAGCGCCGCGTTCATCGAGCGCCCGCAGGATGGGCGCCACCTTGACGAAGTTGGGACGGGCGCCCGCCACCACCGCAAACCGCCGGGTCATGACGGCCTCACCAGTTCCTTGATCGTCAACCAAGCGAACTGAGCGTTGCCGACCAGGTAGCGTTTCCACAGGCGTCTCGGTTCCTGGACGACCCGGTAGATCCACTCGCAACCGATCCGTTGCACCCACACCGGGGCTCGTCGAACTTTGCCGGCCACCACGTCGAAGGACCCCCCCACCCCCATGACGAAGGGCACGCCCAACGCGTCGAGGTGTTCGCCCAGCCAGAACTCCTTGCGGGGGCTCGGGATGGCCAGGAACAGCAGATCGGCGCCCGCGTCGTGCACCTCGCGGACAACCGCCGCATCATCATCCCAGTACCCGTTGCGATACCCGGAAATCTTGAGCGATGGGTACTGCTCACGGAACCGTCGCACCAGCTCCTCGAGTACCTCGTCGGTAGCACCCAGGAAGTAGACGCCTCGACCATCCTCGGCGCAACGCGCCACCAGCTCGAGGAAGAGATCGATCCCGGTCACGCGCTCGGGCAGCGGCCGCCGCAGGAGTTTGCTGGCCAGGACCACCGACATGCCGTCAGCGTTGATCACGGGGCACGACGCGATCACCTCGCGCAACGCCGGGTCCTTCGACATGGCCACGACCTTCGACGCGTTGAGGACCACGTGCTGCACCGGAGGGTGCGTGATGCTCAATTCGTCGACTCGATCGAGGGTCTCGCCCATCGTGAGCGCGTCCACCTCGACACCGAACAACCGCCGCCGCAACGTCGTTCCGCTCATGTCGAAGCTCCGAGCAGTTCGACGTGTTCCTCGCGACCGGCCCAGGCCTCGATCACCCAACCGAGGTGATAGGGCCGACAGGTGTCGTTGATCTCCGCCGAGCCGACGTCGAGTCGACCGCTCAGCCCGGCCAGCCCGGCCGCCGTGTTCGCCCACAACTCGACTCGGTCGGCGTAGCCGTGTTTGCGGATGGCACGGTGGGCGAAGCGGTTGGGCGCATCGTAGAAATCGAAGCCGAGTTCATTGCGGCCGAAGCACCACGGCAGCCCCTGAGCACCGGCGAGAGCGTGACGCTGATCACCGGTGACTTCACTCAGTGCGAAGTAGGCCATCGGCGCCATGGCGTCCTGGTGGACCGAATAGATCTGGTACCGCTCAACCACGGTGCCTCGCTCGGCGTGAAACAGCCACGGCCAACCGGCGTCGTCGCCCCGGCGCTCGAGCAACAGGTCGGCCAGCGATGTTGCGGCCTGGGACGCACGGCCCTCGCCGGTGGCGCGGGCGACTTCGGCCAACGCCAGCACGGAGTAGATCTGCGTGGCGAAATTGGGGAGCAACGCCCTCCCGCGTCCCGTGCCGTTGTGGTGGAACAGCGGGGAGTGCTTGGCCTGACGCGACCACAGCACCTTCGACATCGAGTCCAGCAGGGCGTCGGCGGCCAGACCGGCCCCGACAGCGGTGGCTGCACCGGTGACGAGCCAACCGATCTCCATGCCCTCGAGACCCACGAGATCGTCAGGTCGAAGACTTGCCAACTCCTTGATCAGCGCACCGCTTCGATCGTCCTCGAGGCGGGAGAGGAGCCACAGGAGCAGGCCGCGATCACCTGGGGTCAGCTCCGAGAGCTCGGCGTGGACGATGCCAGCCAGGTCAGCGGCGGAGACGGACAGTTCATATCCGGCGGCCTCGGCCCGTGCGACCCCGAGGGCGACCATGAGGGTGTAGCGGTGCGATCGACCACGCAGCGCTGGGGTCGTCCAATCGCGGTCGAAGCAGTACATCCCGTCGTCGAGGCGAAGGGTGGGGAGCACGGCGTCGCAGAACTTGATCAGGCTCCGGGGGTCGTCGAGCACCGGAGTCGCGACGGCATCGGGTGGTGTTTCGGGGGTGTGTGGCATTGATTTCCAACCAGGGGAGTTGCGGTGTGGGTCCTCGGCTCAGCCGCCGAGAAGGAGCGTTGACCATTCGTAGACATCTTGACCCATGAGCGCGGGACTCGTCCCCACCAACTCACGGCCGACGATTCGTTCGTACGTCGACGCCACCCGGGCCCGATAACCGAGGGCATCCAATTCGCCCCGGTAGCACGCTACGGCGGCGCGTTTGGCAGCACGATCGGCACGCGTCGTGGTGGTTGCCGCCCACTCGACTCCGCCACCGAGGGCGTTGCGCAGCGGAGCCAGGCATCGACCCCGGAGCTTGCCCATCAGCAGGTTTCGGGGGCTGGCGGCGTAGGGAAGTTCGGCGTACATGAGCATGGGTGTCTCGGTCTGCTGCTCGATCATCAGCATCGCCAGGTAGCGATGGTCCATGTGTTCCAGGGGCCAACCGGGGACGAGCACGACGGTTGCGTCATCCAGGTGGGGACGGACCGCGTCAATGATCGCCGCCGGGTCGCGGTGGTACACGTAGCCGCTGTCGTCGAACGCCAACCACACTGGTTCGAACCCCAACACCTTCGACGCCGCGAGATCCTCTTGGCGGCGCAGATCGGTCGCCTCGGCAGCGGTCGTCACCTGCCGCTCCGCGTCCCAGTACGACGGTGCGCTCAGCCGCTCCGGATCGCCAGCGAACACGGTCACGACGCGGACCGCTGCGCCACGGGTCACCGCTGCGTGCAACGTTGCGCCGATCGAGAGCACCGCGTCGTCCAGATGGGGTGACACCACCACGATGGTCACGACGCTGCCCCGCCTCGCCACCCGCACGACACGCGAAGCCACCGCCGGTCGTGCATATGCTAGCTTACCTTCAGCGCGTCAATTCTCCTCCTCTCGGGGTCGACGCGGCATGACGACGTGGCTGACTCACCCGCATTGACACCGCCGTCCGATGTGGCTGCGGCTGCTCGACCCCATTACTTCGGGCCCGTGGACCGGCGACGGTTCTCGTTCGTGCATTGGCCTGACGGCGCGATCCGCGGCGCCGT
>JBBQLA010000302.1:0-4233 GCA_038327485.1 Acidimicrobiales bacterium | reverse complement strand
GACAGGTTCACCCGCACCCTCCGTACGCGGCTCCCCTGCGCGTCGTACTGGAAGTAGTCGCCGCCCTTGATGGTGTCGTAGAAGAGGCGGTACACCGAGTCGCCGTCGTTGCGATAGTTCTTGGCGGCGTTGATGCCGCCCTGCGCAGCGATCGAGTGCGCCCGCCGCGGCGAGTCGTGGTACGTGAAGACCTTCACGTTGTAGCCCTGCTCGCCCAGCGATGCTGCGGCCGAAGCGCCGGCGAGTCCGGTGCCGACCACGATGATGTCGAACTTCCGCCGGTTGTGCGGTGCGACGAGCTTCAGGTCGAACTTGTGGTTGGTCCACTTGTCGGCGAGAGGACCGGCGGGGACTTTGGAGTCGAGAGTGAGAGTCATGGGGGTCGGTTCCGTCTACTTGACGATCTTGGTGACGATGAGGATCGGGAACAGGACGTTCGGGATGCCGATGATGACGGCCATCCCGAATGCGATGGCCTTGCGGGCGCCGTTCCACCGGGGGTTGTTGAGGCCCATGGTCTGAAACATCGACCACGTTCCGTGGAACAAGTGCGTCATGAGCGCCAAGTTGGCGATCAGGTAGGCGGCTGCGGCCCACGGTCGCTGCAGCGAGCCGATCAGGTTGTCGTGCACTGCTCCCCGGACCCAGGTCGCGCCGGTGCCGGTCCAGCTCAGGTCGAAGAGATGGAAGAAGAGGTACGCCAGGATGACCACGCCGGTGATGCGCATGGAACGGGACGCGAAGTTGGCGGCCACGTAATCGCGTGACGACTGGTAGCTGGTGGGCCGAGCCCGCCGGTTCATCCGGGTCAGGCTGATGGCGGAGCCGATGTGGGCCGAGAACATCACGATCAGGCCGATGCGAAGCGCCCACACCAGGACATGGTGGGGCATGATCGGGAACAGCAGCGTGCGCAGCGATTCGCCGTACACGTCGAGTGCGTACTTCCCGTCGGGCTCCTTGCCCAGGTACAACTTCAGGTTGCCGACCATGTGTGCCAGCAGGAAGCCCCACAGGCCGATACCGGTGAGCGCCATGATCCACTTCTTGCCCACCGCCGATCGATAGAACGACAACGGCCAGGGTGTGCCTGCCGGGTTCGGCTTGTTCACGATGGGGGCGTCGGCGCCCGGTCGGGCCTCGGTGCTCTGGGCCATGTGGATACTCCCGTTGGGATGGACCGGATCGGTATCTGTGAAGCTACTTCTCGGTGGCGTGGCTCCCAAAAATTGCGTCACCGGAGGTGACTGGTTTGCGTCACCGGAGGTGACTGGTTTGGTTGTAGAGGCGGGCGTTCCACCCGAACACCCCGACGGCGATCTCTGAGATCGAGGCGTTGTCCACGGCGGTGAAGGCGAAGCGACGCGACGAGGTGGCCCGGTGCAACAGATGGCCGATGACGCCGCCGTGGCTGAACACCGCCACGTGCTGGTCTGGGTGGGCCGCGGCGATTCGGCCGATGGCCGCCGACAGGCGGGCGTCGAACTCGTCGAGCGGCTCGGCATTGGGAATGTGATCCCACCGTTCGTCGGTCAGTACCCGGGTGAAGATCGGATCGCCGGCCGCCACGTGTTCGCGGAATCGTCCGCCTTCCCAATCTCCCAGGAACACCTCGCGCAGGTCGCGTTCGACGACCGGTGTGAGACCGATCGCTGCAGCCAACGGGGCAGCCGTCTCGGCAGTGCGTCGCAACGAGGTCACATAGATGGCGTCGATCACGTCTCCGGCTGCATGGCGCGTGGCCAGGTGTGCCCCGACCTGGGCCGCCTGGATGACCCCTTCGGGGTGCAGGCCGGGATCGCCGTGGCCGTCGACCAGCTCGAACGGTCGGCCTGGGATCGCTGCGGCCGATTCGCCGTGACGGACCAGGGTGATGCGGGTGGCGCCCGGAGGTGGGACGAAACGCTCCTGGCGGAACCCCTCGGGCTCGGGCGTGCCGAGGTCGGGTGTGTCGAGGTCGGGCGTGTCAGTGATGGTGTGCTCCCGCAATCACGTAGGTCTCGTCGCGTCGGTCGATGATCTCAGATGCGCCGGCGGGGTCCTCGATCGTCAGTCGCAGGTCGAGCGTCAGCGGTGTCGATTCATTGGGTGTGATGATCCGGGCCTGACCGACGAACGCCACCGAGTCGGGGTCGATGTCACCGACGAACACGCGGCGTTCGTCACCATCGACCCAACGCCAACGCGCTTCGAGCCGGGCCCCGGCGAGCCGAGTTCGCAGGTCCGAACAGATGTGCAGATCGACCACGATCTCCTCGTCGGGGTGGACGTGCGACGGCAGCCGATCGGCGACGGCGATGACCGGGCGACTGGCCTCGGCCAGCGCTCGATAGCCCAGCTTCGGTTGGCGATCGACGTCGAGTACCGATGAACTCACCGAGGCGATCGAGTCGGCGAAGCCGGCGTGGCAGTACCCGCCGGTGGGCCGGTACTTCAAGCGGCGAAGATCTTCGATTCCGAAGCGAATGATGTCGGCTTGACGTTGCTGGGTCGCCAGCGCCCAGGATTCGACCGTGTCGAATTGCTCGACGGGAGTGAATCGCTCGAACAGTTCGCGTCGCAGTCCGAGGCGATCGTGGAGATCCTCCCAGTCGAGGTCGGGCCAGGGCCGGTCGGTACTGTCGCCGGCGCCGCTGTTCAAGCGGTCGAGCAGGCTCAGCGGAAGCGAGTCGGCGCCGAGGTCCGACACGAAACGCGCCAGACGGGGCATCCGTGCCAACAGTGGCGCGAGCTGTCGCTCGTCGCCTCGCTCCCAACCCAACGACAGGTGGGTATCGGTGCCCTCCAACCGCGGCAGGGTGGGCAGCACGCCGGAGTGCGCAATCACAGGCCGTGAACCGTCGGTGGACCTCAGGACCGTCGCGATGGATCGGTCGAGCCACGATCGGTTTGCACTGGGGAGTAGCTGGCGAGCGATCGAACCTCGGTCCCATTCGACCGGTTCGTCGTGGCCGCACCACAGGGCGACCGACGGATGGTGCGCCAGCAGGTCGACCGCGTCGCTGGCCTGTCGTGTCGCGCTGGGTTTCACCGATCGGTCGTAGCCGCCATGCAACGGAAGGTCCTGCCACAACAGCACGCCGAGTTCGTCGGCCACGTCGTACAGCTCGGCCCGGCCGATGTGGCTGCGTACTCGGACCAGGTCGAGGTGGGCGTCGATGGCGAGTCGAAGGTCTCGTTCGTGGTCCGCCCGGGTGGCCTCGGCGAGCCAGATCGATGTCGGGCCCTGGCTCGTGCCCTTGACGAACATGCGCTCGTCGTTGACCCGCAGGATCCAGTCGTCCATGCGAATTCGGCGAAATCCGATCCGCTGTCGACGCCGATCACTGGTCACTCCGGCGCAGCGCACGTCGAGCTCCACCTCGGCGAGCGGTTGGTCACCCATCGAATGCGGCCACCACAATTCCGGGTTGCGGACCTGGACCGCCCACTCGAAGCGGTTCTCGCCGGCCGACAGTCGCTGGGCCAGGACGTGGTCGACACCCGCGATCCGAGTGTGGATGGCGACGTCTCGTTCGTCGAGGCTGTGCAGCACGACTCGCAGCGCGACCGTGGCCAACTGGGCGGTGGCGTCGCGGCAGATGACCCGGTGGTGCAGGATGCGCACCGGGCCGGTGGTCACGACGTGCACGGGAGCCCAGATGCCTCCGGGGTTCGCCGCGGGGTCGAGGCGTCCGTCCTGGAAGGCACCGGTCAACGTGCGTTTGCGACGCTGGTCGCTCGGCGTGGGACAGGTGACCTCGACCGCGAGCAGGTGCTCGGAGCGAGCGGCCAGGAGTTCGGTGACCTCGAAACTGTGGGGGGCGAAGTACCCCTCGGTGTCGCCGACGTAACTGCCGTCGAGCCACACGTCGGATTGATAGAAGACGCCATCGAAGGTCAGCCAACGACGCGTTCCCGGTACGGGTTCCAGGGAGTCGAACTGGCGACGCTGCAGGACCGGGTCGGTCTGCTCGGCGAACGCGGCGTGGCGCTGCCAGTGCCCGGGTACATCGATCGACTCCCACGCCGAGGCGTCGAAGTCGTCACGCACGTAGCGACGACGCAGGTCGTCATCAGCCGGTGCGGCAGCCCACCGGCCACCGAGGTCGATCACGACTCGACCGAGACGCCCTTCCAGAACGCCACGTAGCCGCGGATCTCCGCCGCGGCATCCTTCGGCTCCGGATAGAACCAGGCCGCCTGGTCGTTGACCTGGCCGTCCACGATCACGTCGTAGTACGACGCGGTTCC
>JBBQLA010000301.1:0-4248 GCA_038327485.1 Acidimicrobiales bacterium | reverse complement strand
GGTCCGTGACGACCCGGATGGCGGAGAACGCCATAACCTCCGCTATCACGTAGAAGAAGATGTTCTGGGAGACCATCAGCGCGTGACCTTCTTGACCTTCTGCTCCGACCCGGCCTCGTAGGCCTCGAATTCGGGGACCGTGTCGAACCACTGCACGAGGCGCTCCTTGTCGTGCCGCAGATCGGCGATCTTCAGCTCGGAGTACTCGTACTCCGGTGACCAGAAGATCGCTTCGAATGGACAGACCTCGACGCAGATACCGCAGTACATGCACAGCGAGTAGTCGATGTCGAAGCGGTCGAGCGCGTTGACCGCCCGAGGCTTGCCACCCTCTCGACGGGGCGGGGCCAAAGTCTTGTGCGCCTCGATGTAGATGCACCAGTCCGGGCACTCACGGACGCACAACATGCACGCAGTGCAGTTCTCCTCGTGCAACGCGATCACGCCGCGGGCCCGAGCCGTTGGGGTCTCCTTGACGTGGGGATAGCCGGCCTTGCCGCCGACGGCAGGGTCGAACGGCGTGGCGGAGCCCTTCGACGGCTGAGGAATCGGGTTCTTCAGCATGCCGTCGGGGAACATCGTCTGCTTCGCCGTCTTCATGGTGACGCCGAGACCCTTGATCATTCCGGGGAGCTTGGGCATCAGAAGACGACCTTCAGGACGGCGGTCGCCATGATGTTGACCAGGGCGATCGGAATGAGGACTTTCCAGGCGAACTTCTGCAGCTGGTCCTCACGGAGCCGGGGGAAGGTGAACCGGGCCCAGAAGATGAACAGCGCCAGGATCAGCGTCTTCAACATGAGAACTGCCGGTCCGGCGAAGTGCATGAGGGCGTGGGGCACGTGCCACGCGTCCGGCACGTTCCAACCACCGAGGAAGAGGGTGGCGGCGATGGCCGAGAACCCGAACGCCGTGGAGAACTCGGCCAGGAAGAACAACAGGAACCGAGCGCCGGTGTACTCGACCTGGTATCCGGCCACGAGCTCGGACTCGGCGACGGGCATGTCGAACGGCGTCTGGGTGAGCTCGGCCTGAACCGTGACGAGGAAGATGGCGAGCCCGACGAACTGTGTGAGCGCATACGGGTTGCCGATGCCGTTCCAGCCGAAGATCGAGCCACCGGACTGGGCGTAGACGATGCTCTGCATGCTCAAGCTGCCGGCCTGGATGACCACGCCGAGTACCGCCAACATCATGGGGAGTTCGTAGGCGATCAGCTGGCCCGCAGCGCGAAGACCGCCGAGCAGGGCGTACTTGTTGGCGGACGCCCAACCGGCCATGAGCACACCCAGGACCGACAGCGACGAGATGGCCAGCACGTAGTAGATGCCGGTGGGCAGGTCTTCGACAATGGCGTTGGGTCCGGCCGGGATGACCACGTAGATCAGGAACGTCGACACCATGACGACGAGCGGCGCCAATCGGAACATCCGCTTGTCGGCATCGGCCGGTGCCAGGTCTTCCTTCTGCAGGAAACGTCCGGCCTCGGCGAGGAGCTGCAGCGAACCATGGGGACCGGCTTCCATCGGGCCCAGCCGGCTCTGCATGAACGAGACGAACTTGAACAGGAAGACGAAGGCGATGACCGCGGCAGCCGAAGGCACCACGACGAGCGTGAGGATCGCCTTGATGGTCGTCTGCTGCCAGTAGGCCGGGTGGAATGCCAGGAGCGAGGTGATTGCGGTCATCGATCGATGTCCCCGAGGATGAAGTACAGCGACGCCAGGATCGTGATCACGTCCGGCACGTACACCCCGCGAAGCAACCACGGCGTGATCGACACGTTGTTGAAGCTGGCCGAACGGATCTTGACGCGGAACGGCGTCAGATCACCCTTGGAGACCACGTAGTAACCCATCTCGCCGAGGGGGTTCTCGGTGGCGATGTAGGCCTCGCCTGCGGGCACTTTGATGATGCGCGGCACCTTGGCCATGATCGGCCCGGACGGGATGCCGCCGAGGAGCTGATCGAGGATCTGGGTGGCTTCGCGGGTCTCCTGCAGGCGAACCCAGAACCGGGCGAAGCTGTCGCCGTCGGGGTGGGTCCAGACCTTCCAGTCGAGCTCGGGATACGCCAAGCCGACGTTGTTGTCGCGCCGCACGTCCCAGTCGATGCCCGACGCACGAGCGTTGGCACCGGACAGGCCGTACTGCATGGCGATGTCGGGTGGAATGACGCCGATGCCACGGGTGCGAGCAGTGAACACCTCGGCACCCAGCACCAGGTCCTCGATCTGATCGCAGAAGTCACGGACCTTGTCCATCACGGCCTTGGCGTCTTCGACCCACCCCTTGGGAAGGTCGTCCTTGATGCCGCCGATGCGATCGAAGTTGGGATGGAACCGACCTCCGGTGGCCGACTCGATCAGGTTGAGCACATACTCGCGATCGCGGAATGCGAAGAACACCGGGGTGAGCGCACCGAGCTGAGCGGCCATGTCACCGAGGAACAGGATGATGTTGGCGACCCGCGACATCTCGAACAGGATCGTGCGGATCCACATCGCCCGCTTGGGGGCCTCGACCCCCATGAGCTGCTCCGCAGCGAGGATCCACGGAACCTCGTTGGCGAAGCTGCCCAACCAGTCGATGCGGTTCACCAGGGTGGTCACCTGGTTGTAGGTGCGGACCTCGGTGAGCTTCTCGTAGCCGCGGTGCATGTAGCCGGCCATGGGCTCGGCGGAGATGATCTGCTCGCCGTCGAGGCGCGCCACGATGCGCAGCGTGCCGTGAGTGGCGGGGTGTTGCGGACCGATGTTGAGTGTCATGCCGTCGGACTCGAGCTCGACGTTGACACGTGAGTCGGCGGCTTGCGCAGCGATGTACGCCAGCTTGCGACGATCGGAGATGGCGGTCACTCGGATGCTCCTTCGCCATCGGCGGCTGCACCGTCGGCATCACCTTCATCGGCCACACCCGGGAGTGGCTCGACGTCGACGATCCCCGGCCACGGCTTCACGAACCGGGCCAACAACGGGAAGTCCTTGCGCAGAGGGTTGCCCTCGAAATCGCCCGGAAGGTACATGGGCCGCAGGAACGGATGGCCGACGAAATCGATGCCGAACATCTCCCACGCCTCACGCTCGTGCCACTCAGCACCGGCGAACACCTTGGTCCACGTGGGGACCGACGGGGACTCGTCGCCCACGTCGACCTTGAGCGTCACGCCCCAGTGTTCCGACAGGTTGGCCACGCGTGCGATGACCTGGAATCGGGTGTCGCCACCGGCGTACCCGGTCGTCATCGGCGGCAGCGCCTTCTTCTCCTGCGGGGTGAGGATCGTGTCGACCTCGGCTTCGAGACTGCGGCCGAACGGCGACGGCATCCAGTCGATGGCCGACAGGAACCCGAAGTAGCGAGCGCCCATGGTGATGCGCAGCGACTCGGCGGTCTGCTGCCATGCCTCGGCGGACACCCGGATCCACACGTCCTTGCCGGCGAGGACGTGGCTCTCCACCACACCATCGCCGAGCAGCTCGGTCAGCCGGGCCACCAGGCCGTCACGCAACTCGTCGCGCGGGGCTTCCGGTTCGGCCGGAGTCTCGGTCCCGGTCTCACTGGTCGACAAGGGGAACTCCTCGCCAACGGGCTGCGATGTCCTCGGTGCGGATCTGCATCTGCAACAGCACGACGCCCTCGAGGAGCGCCTCGGGGCGGGGCGGGCAACCGGGGATGTACACGTCGACCGGGATGATCTGGTCGACACCCTTGGTCACCGAGTAGCTGTCCCAGTAGGGCCCGCCGCAGTTGGCGCAGCTGCCCATGGAGATCACGTACTTGGGGTCGGGCATCTGCTCGTAGAGGCGCTTGATGGCGGGGGCCATCTTGTCGGTCACGGTCCCGGAAATGACCACCAGATCGGCTTGGCGAGGAGACGCCGGGAAGGGGATGACCCCGAGGCGCATCACGTCGTAGCGCGGCGATCCGAACGCTGCGCCCATCTCGATGGCGCAGCACGCCAGGCCCCATTGGTAGACCCACATGGAGTAGCTGCGCGCCGTGTTGAGCAACTTGGTGAGCGGCTTGGGCATCTTGCCGCTCTCGACCAGTCCTAGACCCATCGGAGGACCCCCTTGCGCCATGCGTAGAAGAGCCCGAGCAGCAGGATGAAGACGAAGACTGCCATCTCGACCAGGCCGAACACACCGTACGTCTCGAGGCGAGTCGCCCACGGGAAGATGAACACGGCCTCGACGTCGAACATGACGAACAGCAAGGCGAAGATGTAATAGCGCACCTGGCTCTGTGA
>JBBQLA010000300.1:0-4249 GCA_038327485.1 Acidimicrobiales bacterium | reverse complement strand
GCCGCTACACCGAGGCGTCGGCCCGACCGGACATCGGTTGGTTCAACCTGGGTGACCGCGACCTTGGCACACACCTGTACCGAACCGAACGGATTCGCCAAGGCGCGACGCTCACCGAAGTGACCCGCGAGATCACCGCTGCGTGGGGCCTCGCCTTCGCCATCATCCCGGCCAGCGACGACCCGATCGCGACCCGACTGGTCACCGACGACGGCGAGATCTCCTTCCAGGACTACTTCGTTCGGCTGCAACACCGTGTGGAGGTCCGCTCGGTGCGCTTCGCTGGGGCCGACGATGCAGCGGCGGCACCCGGGGTGCTCAACGCCATCACCGCCGCTGACGCCATCGTGATCGCACCGTCGAACCCGGTGGTGTCGATCGGGCCGGTACTGGCCATCCCCGGGGTGACCGAGGCGTTGGCTGCACGACGCGAGGCGGTGGTCGCCATCAGCGGAATCATCGGCGGCAAGGCGCTCAAGGGTCCAGCGGACCGGTTGTTGAGAGAGCTGGGCCACGAGTCCAGCGCTGTCGGTGTGGCGCGGATCTACGCCGACATTGCCTCGACGATCCTCATCGACGACACTGACGCCGAGCTCGCCCCAGCCATCGAATCCGCTGGTGTGCGCTGCGTCGTCGCGCCGACGATCATGGGTGATCGAGCCGGGGCGGCCGCCTTGACCACGGCATGTCTGGCCGCGTTGACCGAGGAGCGAACATGAGCAGTCTGGAGATCTTCGGTGTCGAAGGCATCGGCGAGATCAGACGCAGCAACGACTTGGCGACGCTGATCTGCGAGGCAACGCAGTTGCTCGATGGCGATGTGGTGGTGGTGACGCAGAAGATCGTCTCCAAGGCCGAAGGAGCGATGGTCGAGGTGGATGCCAGCGACCCCCTCAGCCACAAACCGATCGTCGAGCGCGAATCGGTGCGGATCCTGCGACGCCGTGGCGAACTGATCATCAGCGAGACCAAGCATGGGTTCGTCTGCGCCAACGCGGGGATCGACCTGAGCAACGTCGACCGAGGGTGGGCCGCGCTGCTGCCCGACGATCCAGATCGTTCCGCCCGACGAATCCGCGACGGAATCCGCCACAAACATGGCGTCGAGGTGGCCGTGATCGTGTCGGACACGTTCGGGCGACCGTGGCGTCGCGGCGTGACCGACGTGGCCATCGGATCGGCGGGGCTGTTGCCAGTGCTCGATCTACGGGGCACGCAGGACAGCTACGGCAGGGAGTTGATGGTCACCGAGGTCGCCATCGTCGACGAGCTGGCCTCAGCGGCCGAGTTGGTGATGGGGAAGGCAACCGGGATTCCGGTGGCGGTGATCCGCGGGGTGGATCCGGAGTGGTTCGGCCCGGGCGGCGTCATCGACGAGGTGGTCCGCTCCCCCGCCGACGACCTGTTCCGCTGACAGGTGATCAACAGCGGCTGACGAACACGTCACCGGCACCCATGCCGCCCACGAGGACCGCGCCACTGGCCGAGGCTGCCGTCACCCCGTAGGGGCCGAGGTTTCGGTAGGCGCCCGTGACGGAGTCGACGATCCAAGTGCTGCCGTAGGTCGTCGTCGCCGGGGGCGAGGTCACGGTGTCGGTCGGGTCCACCAAGCTGGTGACGAACCCGGTCCAACGTCCAGTCGAGTCCACGAACACCGCGAACGATTGGTTCTGCGTTCCGGGCGGGCCGGTCTGCGGTCGGGTCAGCTGGGTCGTGCCCCCAGGTCCCCGTCGGAAGACGTCCCACGTGAAGTTCTGATCGTCGACCGAGCCAGGAGCTGCGGTGGCGTAGGTCAGGACCTGACCGTCCGTCGACACCGATCCGAGCATCGCCCATGGCTGTACCGGACCATTCGGGCCCGGGAAGGACTGCTGATTGAGCAGCGTGGTGACGACCCCGGTCACCCGGTTCACGGACAGGATCTCGGACCAATCCGGGGCCACCACTCGGGCCAGAACGATCGTCGAGCCATCCCCGGAGATGCGCACCGACCGTGGGCCGAACAGGGCGTCGACCACGGAGAAGTTCACGCTCTGATCGGTGAGACGGGTCGTGGCGCCGGACACCCGATCCCAGACGAACAGATCGGCGTTGGCGTTCACGTCGGGATCACCCGCGACCAGGTCGGCTGCGTCGGAAGCGAACGCCACATACCGTCCGTCGTCGGAGATCGAGGGGCCCCACACGTTGGCCGACATCGATGTGATCCGTGCGGTGATTCCCGTGGAACGGTCCCACACGTCAACGCCGAACCGCAGCGCGTAGTTCGCGTCGCGCGTCGCTTCCCGATACGCCACAAAGCGCCCGTCAGCCGACACCGAAGGGTCGAGCGCCGTAGTTCCAGGCGCGTTGATCGGCGTGGTCACGGCGGTTTGCAGATCGTAGATATTGAGGTTGTAGCTGTCGTTGAAGGCGCCGAACATGATCGGAATCGTCGGGCCGGTCCCATCGTCCACCTGGAACACGACGAAGCGGCCATCGCCCGACACCCGTTGGTTCGACGCAGACCGGCCCACATGTTGGAACACCGTGGTGATGGTCCGCGCACACGTCGACGGATCGAAAGGCGCGGTCGTGCCGGGCGGCGCACAGGCCGTCGTCGCCCCCACGAGACAGGTTGCCGCCACAGCTCCCAGACGCCACCGCATCATTTCTTCCCTCCTGCGACGTGGTCCCCCCACATCGCATCGAACCGTACCGCAAGCAGGCTGACCCGTCCTCGGTCAGTCAGTCGGATCATCATCGGGGTCGTCGGGCACGACCAGGACGGGGACGTGGGACCGGTGCACGGCCTCGTAGGTCACGTTGCCGAGGAGCGCCGCCTTCATCGGGCCGACGCCCCCGTGTCCGACAACGATCGCCTCGGCGTCACGTTCGACCGCGACGGCGATGAGTGCGTCGACGGGGCGCTGCCGCACCATCTCGACCTCGATCGCCAGGTCCGGATACGCAGCCGCCACTTCCCGACGAATCTCCGCGATCGCGGCTTCGCCGACGGCCTCGATCTGGTCTTCGAGCGGTCCGCCGCGTGGACCCAACGGGCTCGCCTCGAACCCGAACACCATCACCAGGGGAACGCTCATCAGGTTGGCCACTCGGGCAGCGGTGCGCGCCGCCTGAAACCCGCTTCCATCTCCGCCGATCCCGACCACGAGTTCACCGGTCATCAGTTCGTTCCCTTTCGATACGTGCCCAACGGTGCGGCGAGGGTGTCGTCGCCGGTCGGATCCTTCACCGTGTCAGACGGGTCACGTCGGAAGGTGAAGAACGTCGGATATTTCCACATGCAGATCAACATGAGCGGAATACCCAGGACGAGGAGCGCGGTGCCGATGACCAGCACGGTTCCGACTCCGAACAGGGTGCCCGGTGCGTAGTCCGCTCCGTATGCGTCGATGACGGTCTTCACGAACACATAGATCAGCACCGCACCACCGAATGCTGGAAGGAACCCGATCATGACGAAGTTCTTGACCGACTTCAGGACGTGCTTGCGGAAGTACACGATGCAGGAGAGCCCCGACAGGCCGTAATACAAAGCGATGGCCATTCCCACGGCGGCGATGGAGGCGCTGTAGGCATCGGTCGACGAGTTGTGACTGATCAGAACCAGCAGCAGGTACCACGCGATCGACACTCCACCGAACAACCATGAGCTGTAGTCCGGGGTCAGCCGCCTCGGGTCGATTCGGGCGAAACTGGCCGGCGCCGCACCGTGGGCACCCATGGACAACATCGTGCGCGTCGCCGGCAGGATCGTGGTCTGGCACGAAGCTGCCGCTGACGTGAGCACCGCGATGATCAACAACTTCAACATGATCGACGGGAGCGCCACCTTGCCCAAGGCGTACATCGCATCGTCGGAGTTGTCGGTCACGAACTTCGGGCCCAGCAGCGCGACCGCACCATACGAGGTGATGAGATAGATGCCGAGCAGCACCACCGTCGACAGCACCGCGGCCCGGCCCGGGGTAGTGGCGGAATCCCTCGCCTCTTCGTTGACCGACACGCAGGTGTCCCACCCCCAGTAGATGAACACGGCGAGTACCAACCCGGCGATGATGCCCGAGCTCGTGACGCCGGAGGGTGACATCCACGAGAGGCTGGGCTTGACCGAGTGGTACTTGGTCCCGTCGACGGTTCGTGAGATGCCGGAGAAGGCCTTCGAGAGCGCCATCACCGCAAATCCCGCGAGCACGACCAGCTCGGTGCCCAGCAGGATGACCTGGGAGCGGGCGGACAACTCGAT
>JBBQLA010000299.1:0-4253 GCA_038327485.1 Acidimicrobiales bacterium | reverse complement strand
GCACCCAACCGAGCAACACGCCATATACACCGTGGGCAAACAGGGTCACCACTGGGGTCCTCGCCCCATAGTTGAGCCCGAGCAGGCCGGGCGGCTCCAACAAGGTGTCGGCGCCCGGCCCAGACCTCGTCGAGGCCATCCGAGGGTGCACACCCGCGAGGAGCGGCACGAACAGCACCAGCGACACCAGCCCGAGGAACACGCCGAACAGCAGTCCGGACCACCATGCCGCCCAACCCATGACCGCGAAGACAGCGGTGTACGCGAGTGCGAACACCAAACCATCGACCAGATGAACTAAGAATCCCACAACCCGGGCCCGGTCGGGGTCGGCCACGAACGCGGTGCCCAGGATCAGCGGAACATCCATTCGGGTCCAGCCCGCCAGCTGGGCCGCGATCAGCACCCCTGTGAGCAGGACCGTGCCGATCACCGCCACAACGACCAGAGCCGGCCAGTCCGTGCCCAACATCGTCATCATCTCGTGCGTCGTCATCGTTCGCGCCTCCCCGTGATCAAACCGCTCTCTGCGTGCTCCCGACGGCTGGTGGTGCTCCCTGCGTCAACGGGACAGGACCGTCACGAACAGGCCAGGACGATACCGGCCACTCACGGACGGCGACACCGCCCCCAGACTGCGTGCGGTCACGGCTTGCGGCCGAGTCGGCTGGGCTGACCAGACCGCAGGGCAGTGGAGGCATCGCCGGGTGGAGACGAGGATCGCTGACGCGATCCTGCGTCAAGAAGTTCTGGCGATAAACATCCACGACCCGACTGGCATCGAAGATCCTCTGTAACGTCGCCTACCGGTCTTCGAACACGTCGACTCAGCGCGAGCAAGGTCCTTCTGGGGCCAGAGGAGACCCGTCATGCCCGAATCACCCATCAGCCTCATCGATCGCATCATCCTTGAGCACGTCGAGCCGAATGCCGTTCAGGTCGACGAAGCGGGGAGGTTCCCGAGAGAGAACATCGACGCCATGGCGGCCGCTGGGCTGCTGGGTCTCGTCAGCGCCACCGAGGTGGGGGGCATGGGCTTCGGCATGAACGAAGCCACCGACGTGGTCGGTCGCCTAGCCGAGCATTGCACGTCGACGGCCATGATCGTCTGCATGCACTACGCGGCGACGGCCGTGATCGAAGCGTTGGGGGCGGACGATGTGCGGCGGGAGATCGGTGCGGGCCGGCACCTCAGCACGCTGGCGTTCTCGGAGAAGGGTTCCCGCAGCCAGTTCTGGGCTCCCCTGTCCACCGCCCGAGCCGAAGGCGACAACATCATCCTCGACGCGGCGAAGAGTTGGGTCACGTCGGCGCCCGAGGCTGCCAGCTACGTCTGGTCGAGCAAGCCGGCGAGCGCCGAGGGCGCAAGCACCCTCTGGTTGGTCCCGCTTCCACTGACGGAATCAAGATCGACGCGCCGTTCACCGGCCTCGGCCTGCGCGGTAACGAGTCGAGTCCGGTGAGCGCGACCGGCGCGCTGATCCCCGCGGCGAACCGGCTCGGAGACGACGGTGGCGGGTTCGACATCATGATCAACACCGTGTTGCCCTGGTTCTGCCTCATGAACGCCTCGACGTCGGTGGGGATCATGGCGGCTGCGCTCACCCGAACGGCCAACCACCTCACGTCCACGCGCATGGAGCACCTCGACGAGACACTCGCTGACAACCCGGTGAACCGACACCACCTGGCCACCGCCAAGGTCCAGGCCGATCAGGCGGCCACCCTCGTCGCGGACGCGGTTGTCGCGGTGACCGGCGGGCGCGAAGACGCCATGCTCCGGGTCCTCGAATCGAAGGCCGTTGCCGGTGACGCCGCGATCGGGGTCACCGACACATGCATGCGTCTGTGTGGCGGCTCCGCGTTCCGCAAGGAGGTCGGCGTCGAGCGGTCCTTCCGCGACGCACGCGCCGCCTCGGTGATGGCTCCGACCAGCGACGTGCTGTACGACTTCATCGGCAAGGCCCTTTGCGGCATGCCCCTGTTCTGATCCTGACCCACCGGCTCGGCAAGAACATTCGCGCCGGTCCCTTCTGATGACGAGCACACCCACGAGCAAACGCAATAGAGGAGCAGTTGAATGGCGAGCAATGAAGACGTGTTGGTGGGGGCGGTGGCGTACAGCGCCAATGTCGTGCCGATTTGGGAGGGCATCCGCGACTACTTCCGCGACAGTGCCGCGCCGATGGACTTCGTCCTGTACTCGAACTACGAGCGTCAGGTCGAAGCGCTGCTCGCCGGCCACATCGATGTGGCCTGGAACACGAACGTCGCGTGGGTCCGCACCCAGCGCCGGACCAACGGCGAGGCCCGGGCCCTGGCCAGCCGCGACACCGACCTCACCTTCAAGACCTACATGATCTCGCGCGCCGGTTCCGGGCTCGACGATCTCGGATCCCTCAAGGGCCGACGGGTGGCATTGGGTTCCCGTGATTCGGGGCAGGCCCGGATCCTGCCCATGTACTTCCTCGACCGCGCCGGCGTCTCGGCCGCCGACATGGACCTCGTCATCTTCGACTCCGATGTCGGCAAGCACGGCGACACCGGCAAGTCCGATCTCGACGCGTTGCGGGCCGTGATCGAAGACACCGCAGACGTCGCCGCGGTCGGTTCGAACACCTGGGAGGCCCTGCTGGCCGCCGGCGACGACACCGTCTCGGACCTCGCGGTGACCTGGGCATCCGAGGACTACACCCACTGCAACTTCACTGCGCTTCCGTCCTTCGACGCCGAGCGGGCCGACCCGTGGGTCATGCACCTCATGGCCATGAACTGGGAGAACCCGGAGCACCGCCGCATCCTCGAGCTCGAGGGTTTGAAGGCTTGGAAGCCCACCAACCTCGAAGGGTACGAGTCGTTGGTTCAGGCCATGCAGGCCCAGGGCACAGCCGACCACTGGTGATCGGCGTGTCCCTCGACTTGACCCTGCGCCTCATCGAAGCGGTCAACGCCACCCCGGCCGGCAGCACCGCGCTGATCGACGTCACCGGCGCCGAACAGGTCACGGTCGCTCAACGATGGGCCGAGGCCACCGGCAACACGATCCTGACGGTGCACCCCGACGCCGTCGAAGTCCTCCGCGGTCGCATTGCCGACCCGATCGCGGCGCTCCCCGCCGATCGGCGTCCGGGATACCGGCTCTGGCTCTACACCAACTTCCACTGCAACCTCGCGTGCGACTACTGCTGCGTGACCTCCTCTCCCCGCGCCGTGCCACGGATCGTGAGCGCCGAAGACACGACGGAGTTGGTGCGCCAGGCCGTCGCCGCTGGTGTGCAGGAGCTCTTCATCACCGGGGGCGAGCCGTTTATGCTCCTCGATCTCGACGAACGACTGCTCGCCTCGCTCCCCCATCTACCGACGACGGTGCTGACCAACGCGATGGTCTGGCAGGGCGAACGCCGCCGCCGCCTGGAAGCGCTGCCTCGCGAGGGCCTGACCTTCCAGATCAGCCTCGACTCCGCCACCGCCGAGCTGCACGACCACCACCGTGGCGTCGGCAGCTTCGACAAGGCGATCGCCGGCATCCGCCTGGCCATCGACCTCGGCTTCCGGGTCAGGGTCGCCGCCACGCTCGGCCACGACGCCGGCACCGCGGAGATCGAGCTAGTGGACCTGTTCGATTCGCTCGGCCTCGACCCCGACCAACGAGTGGTGCGTCGCGTCGCCCAACAAGGATCCGCCAACGAGGGACTCACCGTCTCGCGGGCCTCGCTCGTCCCGGAAGTCTGTGCCACCGCCGATGGTGTCTGGTGGCACCCCGTCGCCGCCGCTGACCCGTCGATGAAGGTTGCCGATTCGTGGTCGCCCCTCGGCGAGGTCATCGACGCAGTCCGCGACGAGTACCGCCAGCACCGCATCCGCGGCGATGTGCTCGCGAGCAGCTTCCCGTGCGCATAGATCTGGGAGCGGCCGCGTCATCCGTCTGATCAGATGGCAGCGAACACCACACGATGGACGAGGAAAGGACCAACATGGCCAAGATCTTGTCCGCCGACCGCGAGGTCGGGCCGAGCAGTTCGGCGCACCACGGCGCGCAGAGCGGACCGATGAACGCCCGCATCTTTGCCAGCATTCGCATCACCGTCGGGGTGCTGTGGCTGACCAACGCCGGCTGGAAGACCCCACCGGACTTCAGTTCGCTCTCCAACTTCACTCGAGGTGCCGTCGATCACCCGATCCTGCCCCCCTACAGTTGGCTGGTCGAGCATCAGATCCTGCCGCACATCGGTGCCTTCGGATGGATGGTTCTG
>JBBQLA010000298.1:0-4262 GCA_038327485.1 Acidimicrobiales bacterium | reverse complement strand
CTTGAAGTGGTCGATGTCCAACAGCAGCACGCACAGAGGTTCAGACGTGCGCTGCGCCCGGCCGATCTCGACGTCGACGAGCTCATGGAAGTGGCGACGGCTGGCCAGGCTCGTGAGATCATCGATGTTGGCGCGGCGCGTGAGGTTCTCCTCCATTCGCTGCCGCCAAGCGATCTCGATCGACAGGCGATCGCTGATGGCTCGCTCGGTCTCGATGCGCACGGTCTCGGACTCACTCGCCGCATCGGCCCGCATCGACACGGTGCGACCCACCCCCACAGCTGCCGCCAACACCGTGGCCTGCGCCAACACCGTCCCGACCGGCGGGACGTCGAGCCACACCGTCAGCACCAACCACGCCAGTGCGCCGGGGATCGTGACGAGCAGCGTGGCACGGGTTCGACCGGGTGCGCACACGAAGCACGCCACGATGAGCAGCACGAAGGTGGCGTGCGTCACCGATGGCCTCACCAGACCGCTGAGCGCCACCGCCCCGACCACGACCATCAGACCGAGTTCGATCATCACTACCAGTTTCGTCTCGCGCTGATCCGCGCCGAGTCCGTGATCCGTCACTGAATTGTCCGCCTTGTCGTTCTGGCTCCGCCGCTACTGCACGTCGTCACACCCGCTCGGCGACGACGTCAAGTGACCGTACCACCACACGTAGTAGCCGTCGCCTGAGCAATTTGGCTCCATTGGCCCGGGTCGGTTGACTCCCCTACATCGACCGGGTGTTGCCCACCCACGAGCGGTACAGCTCCGCGTAGACCCCGTCGGTCTCGACCAACTCGGCGTGCGAACCGACCTCGACCACCTGTCCGGCATCGAACACGACGACCAGATCCGCGGCCTCGGCCGTCGACAGCCGGTGCGCCACGCTCACCGTCGTGCGACCTTCGGCCAAACGGGACAACGCTGTGGCGAGCGCACGCTCTGTCTCCGGGTCGATGGCACTGGTGGCCTCGTCGAGAATCAACAGACCGGCATCGGTGAGCTGCGCCCGGGCGAGCGCCACCAATTGGCGTTCGCCGACCGAGAGGTTGTCGCCGCGTTCGCCCACATCGGTTCCGACGCCGTCGGGCAGTCCGTCGACCCACCAGTCGAGGCCCAGCGCAGTGAAGGCGTCGCGGATCTCGGCGTCGGTGGCGGAGGGACGTCCCAACGCCACGTTGTCGGCCAGCGTGCCGTCGAAGAGGAACCCGTCCTGGGGTACCAGACGGATGCGGTCGGTGCGCGACTCAGGCGACACCTGATCGAGTGGAACGCCTCCGATGACGATCGAGCCCGACGAGGGGTCCGCCAGCCGGCACAACAACTTGGCCAGGGTGGTCTTGCCCGAGCCGGTCTCGCCGACGATGGCCACGTTGACCCCGGCCGGAAGCGACAGGCTCACCCCGCGCAACACCGGATCGCCATCGTGATAGCTGAAGCCGACGTCGTCGATGCGCACCTCGAGCGGGCCATTTGGCAACGGCACGCCTGGCTCGGGCTCGACGACCTCGACGGGGGTGTCGAGCAGGTCGAGCACCTTGCGCCAACCGGCCATGGCGGTCTGGGTCTGATCGAGCACCTCCCCGATCTCACCGATCGGGTTGAGCAGCACGTTGGCCAGGAACAGGCACGCCACGACGGTTCCTTGAGTGAGGCCCCATCCCGGTCCCCACCACACTCCGACGCCGATGACCGCAGCCACGGCGATGGCTCCGGCGAGATCGGACAAGGCATACAGCGTCGAGAAATAGAACGCCGCAGTCATGTTGGCTCGGTATTGATCGTCGATGGCCTCGTCGAGTCGCCGCCGCGTGGCGCGACGGATGGCGTAGGCACGGATCACCGGGGCCCCCATTACCGCCTCCGAGATCTGGGTGAGCGTGGCGGCCACAGCGGTGCGCTGGCGGTCGTACGCGGCCAACTGTCGCGCTTGGAGCACCCGCATGATCGGGACCACCGGCAGGAACACACCGATGGTCACGAGGGCCAGCTGCCAGCTGTACAACGCCATGACGAGCAGCGTGATCACCACGATGGTGCCGTTGATGATCCACGAGATCGCTCCCCACTGGGCGAACTGGGCCAGGGTCTCGATGTCGCTGGTGACCCGAGTGACCAGCACGCCGCGCTTCGACTCGTTGTGATGGGCGATCGACAGCTGATGCACGTGCGCGAACACGCGACGGCGCAACCCGAACAACGAGTCCTGCGCACTGACCACCAAGCGCAGGTAGGTGACCCGATTGAGCACGGCGACCACGATCACCGACACCATGGCGAGCGCCGTCACGGTGTACACGTACGCAGGGCGGAAGCCGCCCGAAATGCCGTGGTCGATGATCTGACGCATGGCGATGGGCACGACAAGCTTTCCGCAGGCCGAGACCAACGCGAGCCCGACCGACGATCGGACCCCGGCCCGAAGCTCGGGAGTCGCCTTCAACCCTCGCGCCATGATGCTCAGAGCACCGTCGGTGGAGGCCTCGTGCTCGACGAACGCGCCGCCGATCTCCTCGTCACCGTCGGCCGCCGGGATGGCGTCATCGACCGGTGGGTCGCCGATGTGGCTCATCGGACGGACTCGGCATCAGGATCCTCGTACGCGGTGACCAGCGCCGAGTATCCGGGGATCGACAACAAGTCGTCGTGGGTCCCGGCCGCAACGACCTTGCCACCGTCGAGGTAGACCACTCGATCAGCCAGGCGGATGGTCGACAGTCGATGCGCCACGATCAGCAGCGTGGACCGAGCGGCGGAAGGGCCAGTGCGCAGACCGCCGAGGATCTGGGCCTCGATCACCGGGTCGACGGCGGACGTGGCGTCGTCGAGGATCAGCAGCTGGGGTTGGCGGGCCAAGGCCCGGGCCAAGGCCACCCGCTGGCGTTGGCCGCCCGACAAGGTCACTCCACGCTCGCCCACCACAGTGTCCCACCCGTGCGGTAGCTGCGGGATGAACCGGCTGACACGAGCGGTCTCCGCGGCGCGGGTGACCTGAGCGTCCTCGCGATCGAGGTCGAGCGCGATGTTGTGAGCGACGGTCTCGGAGAACAGGAACGACTCCTGGAACACCACGGAGACTGCGGCGCGCAGATCGTCGGGCTCGAGATGCGTCACGTCGACGCCACCGATCTCGATGGTGCCCGAATCGGGTTCCATCAGTCGGATCAGCAGCGAGGTCAGCGTCGACTTTCCCGAACCCGTGCTGCCGACCAGGGCCACCGACTCGCCGGGGGCGATCTCGAAGGTCACTCCGTCCAAGACTCGCTCAGCGCGCGACGGACCGACCCCGAAACCAAAGGTCAGGTCGGTGACCCGCAGCCCCAGCGGTCCTGCCGGCAAGACCGCGTCGCCGGACCCGGCCAGGATCCCGGGCGCGTCGAGCGCTGCTGTGACGTCGTCGATGCGGTCCACCGAGACGACGGCACGGGGCATCTCCTGCAGGAAGAAGCCGAAGACGCGCATCGGCATGCCGAGCACGCTGAACAACAGCGCGGCGTTCACGAGATCTCCGGCGGTCACTTCTCCCTGCGAGATGCGCCATCCACCCACAGCGAAGAGCAACAGGGTGCCGATGCTGGGCAACGCGTCGAGCACCGGATCGAACGCAGCTCGCAGGCGGCCGACCTCGAGTGCGGAGGCCCGCAACGCGTCGGCTTCGAGAGTGAACCGCTCGTTCTCCGCGTTGGCGAGGCCCAGGGTCTTGACGATCAGCGCACCGTCGAAGCTTTCATGCGCCACCGACGACACTCGACCGAGCCGCTCCTGCAACTCGGTGACCGGCCGGTGGACCCGCGCGGTGTAGGCCCGGTTGATCAGCGTCAGCGCCGGGAAGAGGACGAGCGCCACCGCGGCGAAGGTCCAATCGACGAAGGCCAGGCTGATCAACGAGAACACTGCGAGGGCGAACACGCCGATGGAGAACGGCAGCGGCTTGATCGAGGTGGTCGTCCCCAACACGTCCGCGTCGGCGTGGGCCAACAGCTCTCCCGTCGGCTTCTCGTGGTGGTACGACAGCGGCACGTCGAGGTACTTCTCGACCACAGATGTGCGCAACGTCGTCTGCATCCGGGCCTCGAGCATGGCGGCGAAATATCGGCGGACGATGATCGAGATGCCACGGACGATGCCGACTCCGGCGAGCAGGCCGATCCCGCCCACTACTGCGCCACCGCTCACGCCTGTGGTGAACGCCGGGGCGATGAGCCGGTCGGTGACCTTGCCCACGATCAAAGGCACGCCGACTGCGGCGGCGGCAAAGAGCGCTGCAC
>JBBQLA010000297.1:0-4263 GCA_038327485.1 Acidimicrobiales bacterium | reverse complement strand
CCGACTCAACATCGGCCGCACTCTCGCCTACGAGCTGATCGGCGCCGGCACACTCGAGGTTGTCCACATCGGCCGCTCCGTGCGGGTTCCCGTCGATGCGCTGCACGACTTCGTGGAACGCCGACGGATTGAGGAGCAATCGCGGCGTGCACCACGGGTAGATTCACCGATGCGTCGAGGCCCCGCTGCGGCCTCCCCCTCCAGCGACAGAGAGGACCGTGACCGTTGATCACGATCCGAGAGCTCGGCGATGGCAAGCGGCGCTACGACGTCCGTCTCCGCACCGCCAAGGGTCGCGTTGTCACCCGCACGTTCCGGCTCCGCAAGGACGCCGAGCGCTGGCAACGCGAGCAGCTCGATGCTCGCGATCGGGGCGACTGGATCGACCACCGCCTCGGCGACCAGACCGTGCGCGACTGGTGGGCCGAGTGGTGGCCGACCCGCACCGATCTCCGTCCATCGACCCAGGCCCGCGACGAGTCCTACTACCGAAACCACGTCCTGGCTCGCTTCGGCGACGACCCGCTGTCATCGATCGCCTACACGACGGTCGTGTCGTGGGTCGCTGAGCTCCGCCACGGCGGTCTCGCTCCCGCCACCGTGCACCGCTGCCACCAACTCCTCTCGAAGCTCCTCGCAGCAGCCGTCAAGGCTCGGCGCATCGTCCGCAACCCGTGTGCCGATACCGACAACCTTCCGAGCATCGAGCGACACGAGATGGCGATCATCAACCCCGATCAGATCCGCGTGCTCTCCGCTGCCATGTTCGACATCACGACCGAGCGGCTCGCCAACAACGTGCCGGGCACCCGCGCCGACTCGGCCGAGATCGAAGCCGTCGCAGAACGCTTCGCCGGGTTCGTGCTGCTCGGCGCGTTCAGCGGGCTGCGCTTCGGTGAACTGGCCGGGCTCCGCGCCCGCCGGATCGACGTCACGCGACGCGAGTTGCGCGTCGAGGCCAGCATGATCGAGGTGCGCGGTCAGCTGATCGAGGGTCGCCCAAAGACCGCTGCCGGCATCCGTACGGTGCCGCTCCCCCAGCGGGTACTCGACGAGCTGCGACCGATCCTCGCCGCACTCGACGGATCCGCCTTCGTCTTCACCGGCCTCAGCGGCGAACCGATCCGGGCCGGTTCGTTCCGCTCACGATTCTGGAACCCCGCCGTCAAACGTGCCGACCTCGACGGACTTCGCATGCACGACCTTCGCCACACTGCCGTGTCGCTGTGGATCGCCCACGGTGCCACCCCGAAGCAGGTTCAGGTGTGGGCGGGACACCGCTCGGTGTCCACAGTTTTCGACCGCTACGGACACCTCTTCCCCGGCAACGAGGAGCCCGTCATGGCGTCGCTCGACGACGCCGTGTTCGCCGCCCCGAGGCTTCATCTCGTGAAGGATCCGGCTGAGCCCGCGCGATATTCGCGCGATGAGCGACCCGACACTGATGGTGTCGGAACCACCGGAGAAGTCGCGATCCCAGGCGCCGCAAGGGCCTCGGACAGTGGGCGATGGCAGACTCGAACTGCCGACCTCTGCCGTGTGAAGGACCCGAGGACGACCCGCCGGCGGGGCCGGATGAGCCCGAAGCCCAATGATTTCAAGGGTTTCGGGTCCGCCCCGTGCTGTCGAGTTTCGGCTGATTTTGTCCTGTTCTGGAAGCTCCCGCGGGTTTTTCGCGGGGCATTCTCGGGGCTCAGTGAGAAGCCTCGATCTGAGCGAGGTCGCACGGCGCGTCGAAGGATGTCGCCGCTGCTCACTCGACAGCGATTCCGCCTGCCACACCGCCGCCATGTGGTTAGGTGACGTGGTGTTCGAGAGCATTGTCCTGCGTGATGAGCAGATTCCGGAGTTGCTCGTGGTCGTCCGGCTCGGGTCGAACACGCTCCTCGATGAGCACCTCCTCCGCAGCACCGAGGAGTGTCACTCACGCTGGGGGATCTGGGGATTCTCGGTCCTTGAGGTTCCCGGCGGTGACTACGGCGCGCTGGTCCGGCTCCGCCCAATCGTCGCCACGCGCCGCCGACTCCTGGTCGCCCGCGGCGTGGATCTTGTCGACGCGGGCTACCCGCTCCTCCCGACCCTCGACTCTCCGCACTGGACCGTCACCCTGTCCGCGCCAACACCCGAGCACTTCGCTGGAGCGCGCGACGTCTTCGACGGCCCGATCGAGAATCCGGCATGGTCCGGCGGGTCCCGGTCGGTACGATGACGTCCATGGGTGAGACCTCATACGACCTCTGGTTCGACCCCAACAACGTCGGCGGAGATCTGGTGGTCGAATGCTGGATCAGTCACGGCCCCCGCAGCGAAGACATGGCGTTCGATCCTGCTCCGGGCGACTGGGTTCGCGTCGGTGACGACGAGGAGCCTCCACTCGACGCACGGGTTGTTCGGCGCGAAGGTGATCGCGTGTGGACCCAGGTCCACCTCGTGACCGGCGCCACAGCGGTCGCCTGAGTCATCATCCCGAGCGCTCCGGCAACCCCAGCGGCAGCACGTCCCACTCTCAGTACTCGAGGCCGGCCTCGTCGGCCGCACCGAGGATCGCAGCAATGCCGGTTCGCTTCGAAGACTGGGCCGTGCGGTGAGCAAGAACGGCCCGGGCCGGGATCTTTCGATATCGGCTCTGCGGCAACCGTCGCGCCGGCAACACGCCGGACGCAACGAGGCGATCTACGTACTGGCGTGACACTCCCAGCACCTTGGCAGCTTCCGCCGGGCTCAACTCGAAGCCGAGACCTCGAACGTGTGCACCGTCGCCTGCGGGGCAGTGATCTTCGTGGAAGAGGTTGATCACGGGAGACGACATGAGGACGTCGTAGGCACCCTCCCATCCGCTCGGTCAAGCCAAAGTGGCCCGAACGAAACCAACCCGACGAGCATTCGTCAGATTCGCTCCGATCCGCAGCAGCACCTCCGAGGTAGGCGAAGTGCTTATGCGGCGCGAATGCGGTCGAGCAGCCCAGGGCCGAGCAGTTCGGGACCGATCGTCTCTGGTCCGGCGTAGACCGCCCAGAGGATCGGGAACACCTCGGGGTCCATCGCTCCAATCCGCTCCTTGACCCCTGCCAGCCGTGCAGCCCGGTTATCGGCGTCCTCAGCGTTGGTCACGGCGACCACATCGGCCATCAGGCGTAAGCGTTCCATTCGACCCATCCGCTCGGTCCCGTACGGCGCGAATGCCGCAGGTGAGCGTGCGCCATCCAGAATGAGGTCTCGCACAATTCGGGCGTCGCGCAGCGCGATCGACAGGCCTTGGCCGATGACTGGGTCGTTGTGTCCCGCGGCGTCGCCGATGAGCACCACGCCCGGCGCGAACGGCTCCGCGGTCCAAGTGTCGTCTCCGGGATAGGTCGCGCACGGGCCGGCGGGTGTAGCGGACGCAATGGCATCGCCCCACGGGTACGACGAGGTCGCGCACGCTTCGAGAAACCGTTCGGTGCCGCTCGCCCCGGCGAAACGGTGCTGACCCGATAGGCCCGGGCACAGATACACCCGCGCCCGACCGTTCCCTTGATGGAAGAGCACGAGAAGCTTGTCTTCGTCGGTCGCCATCGCGTCGTAGTCGTCGGGCACACCCTCGAGCCCCTCGACCAACAACCCCGCGATATGACTGACCGGGTTTTGGTGATGCAGCTCGATTCCGCTCTGACGGCGGATCGTCGACGCGCGACCATCGGCGCCGACCACCAGAGCGGCGGTCAACTCGATGCATTCACCATCGAGGTCGTAGGTCAGGTGTGGGTTGCTGCCCCCGGTGAGACGGACATCCTTCACCCCGCGCACGACACGAGCACCAGCCGATTCGGCCGATTCGAGCAGCGTCTGACAGGCGATCGGGTGACGAAGGTTGAGCGTGCCGCCGACGTCAGGCACTGCGATCGACACCGGAACCTCCGATGGTTCGTCGGACCAACTGCTGTAACCCCGCCACACTCCGGCGACGTGGGCCCCGGCATCCAGAAGCGCTACCTCGACACCAAGGTCGCGCGCCTCCTTCACACCCCAGGGCTGCATGCTCTCTCCGCGCACACGGTCCTCGAACACGGTTGTCGCTTCGAGGACGGTGACATCAATGCCCTCAGATGCCAGCGCTCGGGCCAACGCAGCACCGCCGATGCCGCCCCCCACGATCACGATCTCGCACGAACCAGCCATGTGCAATCCCTCCCGACCCAGCCCGAACGCTACCGTGCCGACCGACGATGTTCAGAGTGAATGCCGCCTTTTCAACCACGATCGGACGAGTACAGATACCGCGGA
>JBBQLA010000296.1:0-4296 GCA_038327485.1 Acidimicrobiales bacterium | reverse complement strand
CCGATCGATGCCTTCGACGCCATCAATTCGTTCGATTCGTTCGAGCCGCAGGCGTTGAAGCCTCCGGTGCTCCCGGTGGTGGCTCCCGTCGCTGCCGCCGTCGTGTCGGCACCGCCGGCGATCGACCTGACCTCGCCGCTCGCCGACGGTATGACGTCGGGACCGATCGGGATTGCGGAGATGTTCGATGTGGTGGCGTCGTCGTTGCGTGCTGCGCCCGCCGTACCGGACGCTGGCGTGGTTGCCGTGATCGGGGCTCGTGGCGATGCGGTCGAGGTGGCCATCGGAGTGGCCCAGCGTCTGGGTCGCCCGGCTTCCGACGTGTTGCTGGTGGCACCGTCGGAGAGCGATACCGCATCGCACACGCTGTCGCCCGAGGCCATGGCCGACATCGTGCGCGCCGCCGCCGATCGTCGTTGCGCTGCGGGGTCCGCTGGGCCGACCATCGCGGTCGTCGTGGTGGCACCGGGAGTGGCCGGTCATCGCTGGGCGACCAATGTGTTGGCGGCGCTGCAGGCCGATCAGTCGCGACTGGCGGTTGCCGCGTGGCGTCCGCTGGATCGACTGGCCGAGACCATCGTTGGTCTGGGTGGGGTCGATGTGGTGGACATCGTCGACTTCGAGAGTGCCGAGCACCCCGAGGACCTGTTGGGTATCGATGCTGCGATCGGAACGATCGACGGGGTCGAGGCCACGCCCACTCAGTGGGTGGCTGCGCTGGCGGCCGTCGGCCGTTCCATCGGGCACGGTATCGGCCGGTCGTCGATGGACGCCCGGTAGGTTCTCATGATGCTCTTGGAGTCCAACCGGCTCGGCACGCTCGAGATCAACGAGTCGTCGATCATCGAGATGCCCGACGGTCTGCTGGGGTTCGAGGATCGGAAGCGGTTCGTGCTGATTCCCGCCGACGACTTGGGCGCCTACAGCTGGCTGCACTCGGTCGACGATGCGGCCCTGGCGTTCCTGGTCGTGGTGCCGCACTTCTTCTTCCCGGACTACGAGCCCGAGGTGCCCGAGGCCGAGGCCGAGGCGATCGAGCTCACCGATGCCGACGATGCGCAGCTGCTGTGTCTGGTCTCGATCACCGACGACGACATCACGGCCAACCTGTTGGGGCCGGTAGTGGTCAACGTGGCTCGACAATTGGCTCGCCAGGTGGTGTTGGCTGATCAGGGCTTCGAGGCTCGCTCCCCCATCGGTGGCCGCTGATGCTGGTTCTCAGCCGCAAGGCTGGCGAATCGCTGGTGATCGGGAGCGACGTGGTGGTCACCGTGCTCGAGGTGCGAGGTGATCTGGTGCGCATCGGCATCGACGCGCCGCGCTCTGTCAGCGTGAACCGCAAGGAGATCCACGACGAGCTGATGGCCGCCAATCAGCAGGCCGCCGGCTCCGTCGCCATCGACCTCGGCCGCCTCCCCAAGCCGCCGAGCTGACCTGCCGGTTCGGTCGAACTTCAGGTCGAAACGACCGCAATCCGGTCATCCAGGCCTGAACCTCGGGCTCGACGAGTCCACCGCCTCGCATCGTCAGCAGCTCGCGGTTCGAGCTCGATCCGAACGTCGGAATCGTCGGGCTGTCTAGGGTTTCGGCGTGGCGACCGAGGAGTTCCCCGACGAACTCCAGACGACGACGTCCGGAGGTGGCTGGATCAGCACCACCATCGCGTCGGTCGTGTTCGTCTTCACCGCCGTCGAGAACGCCTGGTACTGGCTGAGCGCAGCATGGACGGCAACATCTCGCAGTACGCCCGACCCGGCTCTCGGGCTCTTCGCTGCGGCGGCAGGTCTGTTCCCGCTCCTCGTCGGCTTCCTGGTGTGGCGGTTCATCTCTCGGCGCCTCAGGGTGACCCAGCGTCAGCGACTCCTCGCAGCGTTGTGGGGCGCGTCGATCATCTCGCTGCTGCCACTGGTAATCATCGCCTTCGTCCCCGTGACGTAAGAGGGCCTCGACCTCAGTCTCGAGCGCTTCGGTCCAGGAGTCGACGCGCCGTACCGCCGAGGAACAGCGCCATTGCTTCGTCGTCGAGCTCGACCTGGCGGGCCTCGCCCAGCGACCGAGCCATGGGGAACCACGGGTCATCGCTGCCCCACAGCACTCGCCCCCGGTAGGTCGACGTGTTCATGAAGCGCACCAGCGCGGGATCGAGGTACTTCGGCGCGTAGGCGGTTGTCGACAGATACAGCGTGTCCCACTTGCGCATGAAGTTCATGAACAGCTCTTCGTAGGGATGGCCCATGTGGGCGCCGATGACCACGAGGCGAGGAAAGTCGATCAGCACGTCCTCGAGCAGTTGCGGATGCTGCACACTCGAGCGCACCTTCGGTCCCGGGACCCCCACGTTGATCGAGACCGGCAGTCCCAGCTCCTCGCACACGGAGTACACCGGGTAGTGCAGCGCGTCGTTGATCGGCACCTGCGTGAACAGGGGGGCGATGCGAACAAGTGAGAACAGCGGGTTCGACGCCAGTTCTCGCAAGTGCTTCACGTTGCGGGTCGGCTTTGCGGTGTCCACGATCGTCGCCGCCACCAACAACCTCCCCGGGTGCGCCCCGGCCACCTCCAGCGACTGCTCCACGCCATCGCGAATGAGTCCGGGCGTCAGCACGGCAGTGGCCACACCGAGTGAGTCCATCCGCTCGATCAGGTCGTCGACCCCGACGCCACCAGCGCTCGAACCTCCGAGATAGCCCGGGATGTTGGCGTTGGCCTCCTGGCCCACGAACGCCGCGACCGACGCCTCGGTCACCAGATTCACCCAGATGTCGACGATGTCGAACTCGACGATCATGATGCTCCCCGCGTCCCGATGACGCAACGGTGAGGCTAACTCAGGCGCGCTGCGCGTGCTTCTTGAGGTACATGTCGGCGTCGCTGCGGTCGACCAGGTCCTCGAGGGCGTCCTCGTCGACGGCCACGGCGAGACCGATGCTGACCGACACGCGCACGTGGACTCCTTGCACATCGAACGGATCGGCGAAGGCCGCGTCGAGGCGAGTTCGCATCGCTTCGATCTCGTCGTCGTTGAGGCCGGCGCACAGCACCGCGAACTCGTCGCCGCCGAGCCGGCCGACCACATCGGCGGCCCGACAGGCCTGGCTCAATCGCGAGGCCACACCGATCAGCACCTCGTCGCCGGTCCGATGGCCGTGTCGATCGTTGACCGACTTGAACTCGTCGACATCGACGAACAGCAGCGTCGCCGGGAACTCGTCAGGGCGAAGCGGCGTCTGGGCCAGGTGGCTCTCGAACGATCGCCGGTTGAGTACCCCGGTGAGGTGGTCGGTCGCAGCTGCGTGCCGTAACCGTCGATCGTCCATGCCGCGGGTGAAGGCCAGCGAGGCCAGGTTGGTGGTGCGGCGAAGCACGTACTCGTCGAAGGGATTCGGCCCGCCGTCGCGGGGGCTGGGCAGGATCAACACCCCGAGCAGCGACTCCTGGGTCGGCGACAACACAGGAACGATCCATCGGTGCTCGTCGACGCGCACGGTCGACGACAGGCCGGGTCCAGTGAGGTCATCTCCACGGATCTCGTCGAGGAGATGGGCGCCGACGCCGGGCCCTGGATTCTGCGAGGAGCCGATCATGCATGTCTCGCCGTCGAGGTCGTGCACGAGCCAGGCCTGATCCACTCCGAACTGCGCTCGCACCAGCTCGACCAACGAATCGAGCACCTCGTCGAGATCCGCCCCACGGCCCAGGCCGTCGAGCACGGCGTCGAGTGCGTGGCGCTCGGCCGCCGGCCGGAGCAGGGTCAGGAGACGGCCGGAGTCGTCGAACACCCGGCCCGACACGGTGATCGGCGACCAGCCGCCGGCTGAAGTGCGCACCCGAACCGGCAGCTCGACGTTGGACGCTGCGGCTGGAGACCACATGACCTCGGCGGCCTGGCCGATGATCTCCATCGCCATGGGGATGATCTCGTCGAGGTCGTCGGGGTGAAGAGTGTCCAACACATTGGTGCCGATCACCTGATCTTCGGGGAGATCGAGCAATCGGCTCGCGCCCGGACTCGCCCACACGATTGTCAGGCTCGCGTCCAACATGACCAGGGCGTAGGGGAAACGGTCGCCGAACGCTCGATACGCGCCGAGTTGTAGCTCGGAAGCGTCAACCGCAGAGGCGTTCACCATTCTGCATTCGACTCACTCGCTGTTGGAGTTGAACAACAATCGACGAATCACTGCAGGGTCACCTCGACCACTCAGTCCAGCTCGGCCAACACCTCTCCGATGATCTTGGTGGCTTGGTGGGCCGGCAACGGCTCGCCGCCTTCTGCCTCGGCAATCTCCGCCGCGA
>JBBQLA010000295.1:0-4306 GCA_038327485.1 Acidimicrobiales bacterium | reverse complement strand
TTCTGCGGACGAATCAGGCCTTCAGCCGTCGATTTCGTCCAGAGAATCGCCGGATCGAAGCTCTGGGTAGGAACCCTGGGTTGGCACCTGGGCCCCCCAGACGACCCCTACAGAATGGCGACGGGGTGGACCGGGGCGGAGGTGGCGCCCACGATCGGCTCGGGCGCGGCGAGCAACAGCACGTCGATGCGATTCTGCTCGGCGCATGCCACCGCCAGGTCCTCGAGGTTCCAGTTCTGGCCCTGGAGGAGCCCCATGTCGCGGAGCTGGATCATGTGGACCACCAGGAGATCGTCCCAGTTGCCCGATTCCGGGGGCATGACCTCGTAGGAGTAGGAGTCGGAGAACACCCCGGCCACGTCTCGGTCGGCGAACCACTCGATACACGTCGCGCCGAGTCCGGTGCACTGCCAGTTCTCCCCCATCGCGTAGCGCCGCCGATCGCCGCCCAGATAGAAGGCGATGTCTCCGGTGCGCACCAGGATCACGTCGCCCGACTCGACCGTCACCCCGGCTCCGTCGATCGCGGCGTCCAGGTCCGTCGCGGTCACCGCAGTCCCGGCCGGGAGGATGCCGACACCGCGTAGTCGCGGCACATCGACCAGCAACGCCCGAGTGACGATCGACGGCAGATGCTCGACCCCGCACCACGTGGCGCCGTTTCGCGCTCCGATCGTGGAGGACGGGCGCCCGCCGTAGAGCTGGTCGTCGTAACCGACGTGACACAGCCCGTCGATGTGGGTGCCGGCGCAGGTCGACATGGAAACCATGTCGTCGGTGCCGAACCAGATTCCGGGCGCCATCTTGTCCCGCTCGTTGAGCGACGTGGGCGTGACCACCGCGTTGAACCGGCCGGCCGGCTGGCCGACCTGGATGCCGTCCTCGACCAGGTCGACGGCCAAGCTGATCCGCTCGTTGGTCCGAACCGCTGCGAGACCACGTGCGGTCGCTTCGGCGGTGAGCAGGTTGCCGCAGCCGACCTGATCGTCATCGCCCCAACGGCCCCAGTTCGAGACCCTCTGTGCCAGCTCGCGAGCCTCAGGAGAGAACGGCATGATTCAGTTGAGAACGAGCACGCCGCGGGCGAGCTTGCCGTCGTGCAGCTCGTCGAGCGCTGTCTGGAAATTCTCGAGCGGATAGGTGGCGCTCACCAGCTCGTCGAGCTTGAGACGACCGGCCTTGTAGAGCGACACCATCAGGGGGATGTCGTACTGGGGGCGGGCCGATCCATACCGGCACCCCATGATCGACTTGTCGTTGTACATGGTGTTGACGGTAAAGGCGGCCTTGGCGCCCATCTTGGGCACACCCAGCATGATCAGGTTGCCGCCCCAGTCCAACATCTCGGTGCTCATCTCGATGAGCGGGATGGCGCCGACGCACTCGAACACGTGGGTCACGCCGTTGGGGCAGATCTCCTTGACCGCGGCCACGAGGTCGGTGTCGGGGCCGGGACAGATGAAGTGGGTGGCGCCGAACTGTCGGGCCACCACCTCCTTGGCCGGGTTGGTGTCCACGGCGATGATGGGCAGGCCGTCGCTGAGCGCGGCGCCCTGGATGGCGTTGAGACCGATGCCCCCGACCCCGATGACCACGACCGACTCGCCGTGCGCGACCTTGGCCCGATTGAACGCGGCGCCAACGCCGGTGAGCACTCCGCAGCCGATGAGGCAGGCGGAGCTGAACGGCACGTCCTTGTCGATGGCAACGGCGGAGGACGCCTTGACCACGGTCTCCTCGACGAATACCGAAGTGTTGGCGAACTGGAATGCCGGTTCGCCGTTGACCGTGAAGGGACGTCCGAGCTTGCCCAGCGAAGTGCGGCAGAACGTGGGCTTGCCGCGGTCGCAGGCACCGCAGTGGCCGCAGTTTCCCAGCGTGGAGAGCACGACGTGGTCCCCGACCTGGAGGTGTCCGACATCGGGTGCGACCTGGGTCACGACACCGGCGCCCTCATGGCCCAGGACGACCGGCGTGGGGAACATGATCGTCCCGTCGATCACCGACACGTCGCTGTGGCACAGCCCCGCCGCCTCGATCTTGATCCGCACCTCACCGGGTCGAAGGTCTCGGACCTCGACCGATGAGTTGACCGCTGCCGATGTTCCGTCCCAGACGATGCCGCGCATGGGTCGGAGCGTAGTGGCGAGAAGTAGAACGCGTTCCAGTTCGGGGGTCAGCCGGGCCAGACGATCGACTGGATCTCGCTGTAGGCACGCAGGCCGTAGCTGCCCCCGTCGCGACCCACGCCCGACTGCTTGAAGCCACCGAAGGGCGCCTCGTGGTTGCGTTGCAGGCTGTTGATGCCCACATTGCCCGACCGCAGGCGACGCGCCACATCCCATGCCCGACCGGTATTGGCGGAGAACACGTAGCTGTACAGGCCGAAGTCGCTGTCGTTGGCGATGGCGATGGCTTCGTCCTCGTCGTCGAACGGCACGACCGCGACGACCGGACCGAAGACTTCCTCACGCACCGGCGTCATGGTGTTGTCGGCGTTGACCAGCAGGGTCGGCGCCACGAAGAAGCCCTTGTCGAAGTCGGGTCGCTCCCCACCGACCGCTACCACGGCGCCTTCGGCGATGCCCTTGGCGACATAGGCCTCGACGCGCTCACGGTGGATCGAGGTGATGACCGGACCGACCACGGTGTCGCGTTCGAGCGGATCGCCCACCTTCATGTACTTGGCGGCCTGGGTGAGCCCGGCCACCAGCGGCTCATACACGCTGCGATGACAGATGACCCGGGTCGGCGCCGTGCAGATCTGGCCGGCGTGGAAGCCCCACACCGAGCTGATGCCACCGATGGCGGCCGTGAGGTCGGCGTCCTCGAAAACGATGCACGCGCCCTTGCCACCGAGCTCGAGCAGCAGCCGCTTCATCTGGCCGCCGGCGACCTCACCGATGCGTTGGCCCACCCCGGTCGAACCGGTGAACGAGATCATGTCGACGTGCTTCGATGACACCAGCGCCTCCGACGCGGCGATGTCGGTGCCACACGAGAGGTTGACGACGCCGGGGGGGAAGCCGGCCTCTTCGAACAGCTTCACCAGCTCGATCACGCCGAGCGGATCCTGCGGCGCCGGCTTGACGACGACGGTGTTGCCCATGGCCAGCGCCGGGCCGAGCTTGCCCGCCATGTTGACGATGGGGAAGTTGTACGACGTGATGCAGCTGACGACGCCGACCGGGGCGCGGTGCTCGACGGCGGAGATCAGCCCACCCGGCGCCAAGGCGGTGGTGGGCATGACCGAGGGCGGCAGCGAGGTGATGGTCGACTCGAGCGCCCCGTCAGCGTAGCGACGAAAGCGTGCGGCGACCTGGGGCACCTGAATGGTCTTGGTGACCCGCATGGTGGCGCCGGTCTCGGCCTGCACCAACGGCACGAGATCACTGGTGCGTTCGTCGACCAGGTCGGCGACCCGGTCGAGCAGACGGGCCCGTTCCTGCGGCGATGTGCGGCTCCAAGAGTCGAACGCGTCGGCGGCGGCCGCAGTGGCATCGAGGGATTGTCCGACAGTGGCCTGGGGTGCGAGCCCGACGACTTCCTCGGTGGCGGGATTCACCACCTCGTAGGTGCCGGCACCTCCGTCCACCCACTCGCCGCCGATGTAGAGCTGATACGCCTGATCACCCATCGGCGCAGCGTACGCCGCGACCTGACGAGGCGTCAGATCACGCGACTGGGCGAAGCACCAACCCCAATACGTCGGCCGCAGCCTGTCGCGTGGACTCGGACACGGCGATCCCCGACTGGGCCCGTGCCACCAGCATCGTGATCGAGATGTCCACGAGTCCCTCGGCGAGGACCTCCGCGTCGACATCGTCGCGCGCTGCTCCACGGTCCTGGGCATCGCGGATGCGCTCGGCCAGCACTGCGATGCCGAGCCGAATGGCCGGCGTGTCGATCATGAGCGCCGCCGACTCGGGCTCGTTCCCGCTGACCACGTGGTTGACGAGGTGGTAGTCGCCGACCACGGTCCACAGCAGGTCGACGATGGCGGGCCACCGGTCGACCACGTCGATGTCCGCCAGGTCCTCGGTCACGCGCAACAGGAAGGCCAGCGCGTCCCGGTCGAGCGCAGCGTCGAGCAGGAGTTCCTTGGACGGGAAGTGTGCGAAGGCCGCGGCGGGTGTGATGCCGACGTCACGAGCTATCTGGGCGACTGACGTGCCCTGGAACCCGCTGGCCGAGAACAGGCGAATCGCCGAGTCCAACAACCGCTCGCGAGTGCGTTCACCCTTGGTCATCGGCGGCGGTCGCGGCGTGAGCGGCGGGATGTGCACGGTCGAGTCGGGAACCGGGG
>JBBQLA010000294.1:0-4313 GCA_038327485.1 Acidimicrobiales bacterium | reverse complement strand
AACGCAGACCCCGATGATCCACACACTGCCAATCCACACCAGCCCTTGAACCAACTCGGCCGAGCCGTTCAGGCAGTGCCGTTCGCAACCGATCTGGCTGGTTCGCCCGTTGATGATCCAGGTGATGTAGAGCATCGCTCCGAGCCAGACCACCAGGATGGGGATGGTGACCTTGCGGAAGTCCCGGACCCGAATCGGGTGGATGAACTTCAACGGGATGAACGAGAACGCCACCAACACCAGGGTCACCGCCACGTTGACCCAGGCCCGAGCCTGCAGCACGAACATCACTGTGACCACGAGGTTCCACATGGCCGGGAACCCGTTGAAGTAGTGGTCCGACGTCATGATCCCCTTGCTCGACATGACGTACAGCGACGACACCAGGATCAGCCCGATGCACACCAGGCCGACCAACGAGACGTGGCCCCGATGGCCGGGCAGCATGTGGAACCGGGCCAGGAAGAGCGCCGGGCCGACCACGCAACACACGTAGTCGATCATGAGGTCGAGTGAGTTGCCGTCGATGTGGGGAATGGCCTGGCTGATGTCGTAGTGCCGGGCCATCGGGCCATCGAGGCCGTCGATGATCACCGCCACCATGAACCAGGTGAGGGCCGCCCGCGGGCTGCCGTCGATCACCGACAGGAGTCCGAGGAAGCCGGCCACGATTCCCAGCGATGTGAACACGTGGATCGTCCAGGCGATCGCAGTGTTGTGTTCTTTCGGTGGTTCGACCGACATCGGGGCCTTTCGAGGCAGGGAGGGGCCAGCGTAGCTACGGTCGGTCCATGACAACCGTCTCTCAGTGCTGGCGATATCCGGTCAAGTCGTTCCAGGGTGAGCGGGTCGACCGTCTCGTGCTCGGGGCCGACGGGTTCGACGGCGACCGTCGATACGCCGTCGTGGCCGCCGAGACCGGGCACTTGTTGTCCGCCAAGATCGAGGACCGGCTGTTCGAGGCGACCGCCCGAACCGTCGGCGACGAGGTGGTCGTCGTGCTCGGCGACGGCACCGAGTTCGAGATGGGGGCATCCGACGCGGCGAGCCACATCGGGCGGTGGCTCGATCGTGAGGTGACCGTCGCCGAGCTTGGCGCGACGTCACCTGGTGCCGACGCTGCCACGTCCTACGACATGACCCTCGACCCGCCCAACGACGACGCCGAGGTGTACGAGATCCCCACACCACCCGGCACCTTCCTCGATCTCGCCGCAGTGCACCTGATCACCACGGCCACCCTGGCCCGCTTCGCCGAAGCGCGGCCCGATCTGGTGTGGGACGTGCGCCGCTTCCGACCCAATGTCGTGGTCGATCTCGACGGACCGGGCTTCCCCGAAGACGAGTGGGTCGGCCACGACGTCGTGGTCGGCGGCGCGGTCATCAACGGGATGATGCGCACCATGCGCTGCGCCATGCCGCTGCGAGCCCAGCCGGCGGCGACCGAGGTCGGTTCACCGGCGCTCGAACGAAACGTCGACATCTACCGGGCGCTGCAGGCGGTGCACGCCAACGACCTGGGCCTCTACGCCTCGGTCGTCACCCCGGGAACCATTGCGGTCGGCGACACGGTGACGGTCCCGGTGTCGGTCAGTTGATGTCCTGACGGACCGAGCGGGAGCGATTGCCTCGCACCGGTGGCCGATGCCGTCGTCGTGTGAGTGATCTGTCGCTGACCCACGGGGCGTACGGCGCCATGATCAGCCCGGCCAGCGTGATGAGCACGGTGTCGTAGTTGACTCGCCAACCACGGAAGTCGAGCCAGGCCTGGTCGAGGTCTGCTTTGAGCGGCACGCCGCGATCGGCCATGCGCTTGCACTCCGCCAAGAACTCCTCCTTCGCCACCGAGATCGGGTCGTCGGCGTCGGGGTCGGGGTTGTAGGGCACCTGGAAGGTGTCGGCGATGGCTCGCAACGACAGGAACCCGGCTCGAATGGTGACGGCCGGATAGGCGCTGAACGGCTGGTCCATCACCGACAGACGGAAGGCGCAGGCGTCGAGCACGCACCCCGCTGCGGTCAGCCACGACCGATCGGCGTTGGGGGAGCGGAAGAACGGCAGGATCGACAACGACGTGTGCGTCTCCTCCAGCTCGAGGAACCACAACTCCCAGTGCTGCCAGTAGTCGTCGAGCTGATCGGTGAACTGGGCGAGTTCGGCCCGGATGATCAGGTCGGCGGCGACCGGCGGCGTGTTGGCTCGCACCGAGAGCTGGGTCACCTGGATCTCGCGTCGGCTGAACGCCGCGTAGATCGTCGGGAGGTAGGCGATCAACAACGCCACCAGGGTGAGGCCGATCGCGGCTTCGGTGAAAACCAAACCCACTGCGCCGGCCGAGTTGGGCACGGCGAATCCGAGGGTGAGCAGCGCAGAGCCGGAGAGTCGGATGGCGAACCGCCATCCGACTGGCGTGGTCGCGTGGAACATCAGTGCGTAGCCCGTGCCGACACCGAGGAGCCACACCACCGGGAAGGTGAGCAGCGTGATGGGGCCGTACAGCGCCATCACACGATCGCGACCCTGGTAGGTCTTCGTCGGTCGGACCGCCAGGTCGAACACCGCCCGGACCGACAATGCGGTGAAGCGGGTGAGCAACACGCCGTTGCCGCGTGGCAGCACGAAGGTGCGGATCGCCGAGTCGAGGATGATCAGCGCGATGGCGAGACCGGCGATGAACTCGACGATGTGGGCTGCGAGCCTCAACGACGTGTCTCGTGATTCAGCATCGGGTGGAGGCTAACGCCGTAGCGTCGCGCCCATGTCCGACGCCGCGACCGTGAGCGACGCCGCCAGCATCGAGCACTGCTACGTGCACGTGCCGTTCTGTCCGACGATCTGTCCGTTCTGCAGCTTCGAAGTGCTCGAGCGGCGAGCCGGTGCCGTCGATGCCTACCTCGATCGGCTCGACGCCGAGTGCGCCGCGACCACGGAGACCCACGACGTGTCGCCGCTGCGCACGCTCTACGTCGGCGGAGGCACACCCTCGTATCTGCGTTCCGACGAGTTCGCGCGCTTGGCCGCCATCATTCGAGGTCGCTTCGGCTGGGCCCCTGAGGTCACCCTCGAAGTGCACCCGGCCACCGCCAGCCGCGACCGTTTCGCCGCGTGGAGCGACCTCGGTGTGACCCGCTTCAGCGTGGGGGTGCAGAGCTTCGACGACGACGTGTTGGCCCGCCTCGGTCGCAACCACGACGCCTCAGCCGGCGAACGCTGCGTCGAGTGGGCGCAGGACACCGGCCGAGCAGTGAGCCTCGACCTGATCGTGGCGGTCGACGGCCAGCAGGTCGGCGTGGATCTGGAACGAGCGGTCGACACCGGCGTCGACCACGTGTCGACGTACACGCTGACCATCGAGCCGGGGACCCCCTTTGCCCGTGACGGCGTGGAGGTCGACGCCACCGGCGAGCACGACGCCATCGTGGCGGCAAGCGAGGTGTTGGGAGCGGCTGGTCTCGCCCGCTACGAGGTGTCGAACCACGCCCGCCCCGGCAGTGAGTGCCGCCACAACCAGGCCTACTGGGACGGCGCGTGGTGGCTCGGCGTGGGCCCGGGCGCCTCGGCGCACCTGCCGCGACCGGGCGTGGCCGGGGCGATCCGGCGGGTCAACGCGCCGTTCGACTCGTGGCTGGCGGGGTCGCCGGGGGAGATCGACGAGCTGGACCCCTCCGACGTGGCCCACGAGCTGGTGGTCGCGGGGCTTCGACGAGTCGAAGGAGTCGACCTCGACGAGGTGACGGCGCGCACCGGCGTCGTGGACCCGAGCTGGGCGGACGCGGTCGACCTCCACGTCGCTTCCGGCCTGCTCACCCGATCGGGCCGCCGGATCGCCGCCACCCCCGCCGGCCTGCTCCACCTCGACGCCGTCACCGCCACCTTCCTCTGACCGTTCTGTGGCGCGATCGCGCCCGAATTGGTCACGAACCACCCGAGGAACGGCGCCGCCGAACCCTGGGTTGAAACGGCCCACGCGGGGTGGGGGGACCGGGGGTCAGTGGTGGATGGTGACCTCGACGGGGCGGGCGACCTCGGTGAAGAAGTCGTGGCCCGTGTCGTCGACGACCACGAAGGCCGGGAAGTCGACGACCTCGATCTTCCACACGGCTTCCATGCCCAGCTCCTCGTAGTCGATGACCTCGACGCTGGTGATGCAATCCTTCGCCAGCTTGGCGGCCGGCCCGCCGATCGACCCGAGGTAGAAGCCGCCGTGGGCCAGGCACGCGTCGGTCACCACCTGGCTTCGGTTGCCCTTGGCCAACATGACCATGCTGCCCCCGGCCGCCTGGAACTGATCGACATAGGAATCCAGACGACCC
>JBBQLA010000293.1:0-4337 GCA_038327485.1 Acidimicrobiales bacterium | reverse complement strand
GCCGAGTCCCGCCGGCAGATCTGGGAGGTCAGCCAGGCGTTCGACCAGGCCCACCAGCTCGGCATGGCCACCATACTGTGGTGCTACCTGCGCAACCCCGCCTTCAGCGAGGGCGACATCGACTACCACGTCTCCGCCGACCTCACCGGACAGGCCAACCACATCGGCGTCACCATCCAGGCCGACATCATCAAGCAGAAGCTGCCCGAGAACAACGGCGGCTTCAACGCCTTCAAGGGCTACGGCAAGACCTCGAAGCTCGTCTACAGCGACCTCACGACCGACCACCCGATCGACCTTGCCCGCTACCAGCTGGCCAACTGTTACATGGGTCGGATCGGGCTCATCAACAGCGGTGGCGCGTCGTCTGGCTCGACTGACCTCGCCGAGGCCGTCCGCACCGCCGTCATCAACAAGCGCGCAGGTGGAATGGGCCTGATCTCGGGTCGGAAGGCGTTCCAGCGTCCGATGTCCGAGGGTGTCGAGCTGCTCAACGCCATCCAGGACGTCTACCTCGACGAGGCCGTGACGGTCGCCTAGGTGACCACCTGGGTCGTCGATCTCGACGGAGTGATGTGGCAGGGGTCGTCGCCCGTACCGGGCTCCGCGGCTGCCATCGAGCGATTGCTCAACCACGGGCACCGGGTGGTGTTCTGCACCAATCACGCGGCGTCGCCGGCCGGCAAGCGCGCGCAGCTCGATCGGCAGGGTGTGCCCGACGCTCCGGTCGTGTCGTCCGCCGAGTCGGCAGCAGCGATGGTCCACGCCGGTCAGACCGTGTTGGTGCTCGGCACAGCCGAGCTGCCGGCCATGATCGCCACCTCGGGAGCGACAGTCATCGACGTCCGGACGCTGACCGACGGGCCGGCGCCTCCGGCGGACGTGGTCGTGTTGGGAATGCACGATGACTGGAATCGCACGTGGCTCGGAATCGTCGCCGACTCGGCGCGCGCCGGGGCGACCTACCTCGTGACCAATGATGACCCGACCTTCCCTGCGACCGGCCGCGACGGGCTGTGGCTGCTCCCTGGCTGCGGCGCCCTCGCCGCCGCAGTGAGCGTCGCCTCGGGCGCGACACCGACCTTTGCCGGCAAACCCTTCCGGCCCATGGCCGACCTGCTCACCGCTCGCTCTGGACCGGTCGATTGGGTGGTGGGGGACCAGCCGTCAACCGATGGCCGATTGGCCACCGCACTCGACGCCAAGTTCGCCTTGGTGCTGACCGGTGCCACCACTGCGTTGGACGCGCCCGCAGCGGGCGCCGACCTGGTGGCGGCCGACCTCGCCGGCGTGGTCGAGGCCGTCCTGGCGTCATGACCCGTCGTCGCCTTGACCAGGAGCTGGTCCGGCGGAAACTCGCAGCATCGCGGACCGAGGCCCAGGCGCTGATCGAATCTGGTCACGTCCTGGTCGGCGGCGCCATCGCAGCGAAGGCGGCGAGACAGACCGACCCGTCGGAATCGCTGGTGGTCACTGAACGCCGACGCTTCGTCGGACGTGGTGGATCGAAGCTCGAAGCGGCTCTGAACAGCTTCGGGCTCGATCCCAGCGGTCTTCGCGCACTCGATGCCGGCAGCTCGACCGGTGGGTTCACCGATTGCCTCCTCCAGCGCGGCGCGACGTCGGTGATCGCCGTCGACGTGGGAACCCACCAGCTCCACGAACGCCTTCGAGTCGACTCCCGGGTCGACGTGCGCGAGCGAACCGACATCCGTTCGGTCCGACCCGAACACACCGGTGGCCCGCTCGACGCCGTGGTTGCGGACCTGTCGTTCATCTCGGTTCGCTCGGTCGCCCCGGAATTGTTGGCGCTCACCGGCACCGCTGGGTGGCTGGTGATCCTGGTGAAGCCGCAGTTCGAGGCCGGCTGTCCCGAAGTGTCACGCGGCAAGGGGGTGATCTCGGACCCCGAGATCTGGCGTCGGTGCCTCACCGAGGCAATTGATGCCCTGATCGACGCCGGGGCGTCCATCATGGGGGCCATGGCCTCTCCTCTTCGCGGCGCGGAAGGCAACGTGGAGTTCCTCGTGCACGCTCGCCGTGTCGGCGCGTCCGAAGCGATCCAACCGGATCGGCTCGTGGCCCTCGTCGACGGAGTGGTCGATCGCGTCATCGAGGGCTTGGCCGGCTGATGGCGGTCATCGGGGTACTGGTTCATCACGAGCGCGCCGCCGCGTGGGCGGTCGCCAACGACCTGGTCGGGTGGCTGGCCGAGCGTGGCCACGAGGTTCGCCTTCCCGAGGTCGACGCGGATCTGGCGGGTCGGGGTGCCGCTGCACCCGAACATGGCGTGGTGCTGCCCGACGACGAGATCGCCGTCGGTGCAGATCTGGTGGTGGGGATCGGCGGCGACGGCACGATCCTGCGCGCCGTCGACCTGGCCGCGCCCCAGCGAGTGCCGGTGCTCGGGGTCAACGTCGGCCAGCTCGGCTACTTGGCAACGATCGAGCCCGAGTCGCTGCGGGCATCGATGAAGCGGTTCCTTGCCGGCAGCTTCTCGGTCGAGGAGCGCATGCGGCTGGAGGTCGCCGTCGAACGAGCCGACGGCACCGTCGAGAAGTCGTGCTTCGCTCTCAACGAGGCGGTGCTCGAGCGGTGCGAGCCCGGCCACACCATTCGGCTCGACGCCGAGTTCGACGGTGAACCCTTCACGCCCTACGTCGCCGACGGGCTCATCGTCGCCACGCCGACCGGTTCGACGGCCTACGCCTTTTCGGTTCGCGGCCCGATCATGGCGCCGCGCCATCGCGCCATCCTCGTGGCGCCGGTCGCCCCGCACATGCTGTTCGACCGATCGATGGTGCTCGAACCCTCCACCGAGGTGCGGCTCACCGTGTCGGGCCATCGAGCCGCTCAACTGAGCATCGACGGTCGTTCGGCCGGCGTGCTGGAGGACGGCGACGCCGTTCGGTGCACCGGTGCCCGGCTCCCTGCGCTGCTCGTCACCTTCGGCGGCGACGACTTCCATCGTGTGTTGCGTGCGAAGTTCTCGCTCGCCGACCGTTAGCGTGTCGGCCATGTTGGTCGAGCTCGCGGTCCGCGATCTCGGCGTGGTGGAGCACACCAGCCTCACGCTCGAGCCGGGCATGACCGCGCTCACCGGCGAGACCGGCGCCGGCAAGACGATGATCGTCGAGGCCATCAGCTTGCTGCTCGGTGGGCGTTCCGACCCCGGGCGTGTGCGCCCTGGAGCGTCCGAGGCGGTCGTCGAGGGGCGGTTCCACCTCCCACCCGCTGACGGCGACGCCGGCACCACCGCCGACGGGGAGCTGGTGGTGCGCCGAGTGGTTCCCGCATCGGGGCGTTCCCGGTGCTATCTCAACGGGTCGCTCGCAACCGCCGCTGAGCTCGCCGATGCCACGGCTCAGTTGGTGGAATTGCACGGCCAGCACGCTCAGCAGGACCTCTTGCGGCCGAAGGCGCAGCGCGACGCGCTCGACGCCGGGAGCGGGATCGACACCACTGAGTACGTGGAGGCGAGGCGTCGGGTCCGCGACCTGCTCGCCCAGCGTGAGGACCTGGGCGGTGATGAGCGCGCCCGGGCCCGCGAGATCGATTTGTTGCGCTACCAACTCGACGAACTCGAGGCCGCGGATCTGCGAGACGCCGACGAAGAGGTCGCCTTGGTCGAGCGTGAAGACCTCCTCGGCGACGCCCTGTCGCACCGCGACGCAAGCGCCATCGCAGTCGCGCTCATCGCTGAGGACGAGGCCGCAGCCGATCTGGTGGCCCGCGCCGCGGCAGCGATCGACAAGCACCGTCCCTTCGCCGGCGAGGCGGAGCGACTTCGCAACGTCGCCGCTGAATTGAATGACATCGGTGCCGAGCTGCGCGACCGGGCCGAGGACATCGACACCGATCCTGCTGCGCTCGACGAGATCAGAGCTCGGCGTCATCTGCTCGTCGAGTTACGTCGCAAGTACGGCGAGCAACTCTCCGAGGTGATCGAGTATCAGCGCACCGTCGCTGATCAGCTGTCGGAACTGGAGGGTCGCGAGGCGACCATGGCTCGCATCGACTCGGAGATCGCCGCGGCGCAAGCGGATCGACACAGCGCGGCACAACGCCTGCTCGCCGCCCGGATCGTCGCGGCGCCGAAGCTCGCCACCGCGGTGGAACGGCACCTCGTCGAGGTGGGCCTGGCCAACGCCACGCTCGAGATCGACATCTCGGGCGACGCCGGCGAGCACGTGGAATTCCTGCTGTCGGCCAACGCGTCGATGCCGCCGCGACCGCTGTCGAAGGTGGCTTCAGGAGGTGAGTTGTCCCGGGTCATGCTGGCGTTGCACCTGGTCCTGGCTGCCACTGCCTCGACGTTGGTGTTCGACGAGGTCGAC